>CAIJKT010000218.1 GCA_903821255.1 uncultured Lentisphaeria bacterium
CGTTCCATTGGATGTTGTAACTGATGTAAAAAGTAAGCAGGGGATAGCTATTGGTTGGTTCAGTAACTGGCTAGACAGTTAACCCTGTAACTTCTGTTGAATATGCCGGATGGCCATGCCGGTGCGATCGATGCCCGCGCTGCAGTGGATGAGTAATGGCTTGGGGAGTTTCTGGTACGCTGCCCACACCTTGACCAAATCTTCGTCACTCAGCGGTGGTTTAATGCGATCACAGACGGGAACTGGCGCAACTGTTAAACCAGCTTGCCGATAGTACGAAATTAAATCCGTTGGCAGAGAACTGTAAAAGGCTAGCTGTTCCTCGGCGAGCAGACAGATAACCGATCGAATGCCTAGCGCGTGTGCGTCGGCCAGCCAAGCGTCAACCGTTGCCTGCTTGATGACTTTTCCTGAATAACCGGGACGGCAACCCCGTGCGAGAATATTTGGAATAACCCACTCGATCATATGATTTCTCCGTTCTGGATGTTGTACGTCTTATTAACGCGCCACAACTGCTTGGGTGCGCCTTCGGTGAAGTTATTTATTAGGGATTGTTTTTCAGTTTCCATATTCCTGCATATCGTTCTGGCAACGCCATGAGGGGAGTTGCTTATTGAGCAGGATTACCTGACGGATTTATTCCTCGGTTGACCTGCGCCAAGTCGTTCTTAATTTTACTCATGGCAGCATAAGAATCAAGGGGTTCAGCGATCAGAGATAGCATCGCAGCTGCCAAAAAATTATCGACCTCACTGACCAAGTCGTTAACTGTCCATGTCTTGATTCCTTTATCCGACTTGGAAAGAATGGCTTCTGAAATTGACCGGCGAATATGTCCGCTGTGAATTTCATAACCAAGCTCAGGACTGGCCTGATCATAGATCACAGAAAATGCGGAGTCGCGACGTTTCAGTTCATTCAAAAGGAAAATGATGTGGGGTAATGCGGAACTCATGTTAGTAAATTTATTGGGCCTGTCCTTTCCTGTCCAGACTGGAAACACTTCCACGTTGCCACACGCCGATCCATGATTTATTGCCGATGCAGAGGTAACCCAAGTTATCTGCGAATTGCGGCCAGCAAGCAGTTGGTACGCGGCTGTGCATCGTTCCGTAGCCGTGAAGCATGTATTCCGGTACACCGGCTGGGTTGCTAAGAACGCTTTGTGCTAATGGGCTGTCGGAATCTTCAAAGCGTGTCCAGTTGCCGCCAAAACCGGAGCCGGGTTGGATAATCGCCAGAAACTTAGGTGTAATGCTGTGCTGGAGGTAGAGTCGTTGAAACGCTGCCACGCCATCCTGGCAGAGATACAACAGACTAAAGCGTTCTGGTCCATGGTTCTTGCCATAGCCTTGTTGCCGCTCAACAACGACCCAGAAAGCGTACGGAGCCGGTGCGAGAAAGACCTTCTTCGAGAGTCCGACGTATGATTTCTGTCCAGCGGCTACCCACCAGTCGTCCGCATCGAGTTCCTTGGTTACTTCACGCATTCCGATTGCGCTGTAACCTCGGATCTTTGTTTCCTGTTGGTTGAAGCTCATTTTGAACTGTGACTTAGACACACCGTAGTCGGCATACACGAAGCTTAGACAATTGCGGGCAAAGTATCTGATGGGATGACCATCCTGACCGCTCGCGGGATAGAAGCAGGATTCCTCCAAAATTTGCCGCAGTGGTAATTTGCACGTCTTGATTGTTGCTAGGTTTAAACGCGCCAGCCAATCTGGGATTGGGCGGTCGGGAATGGCGGCAATGGCGGGAGGAAGATTACATGTGGTCGCTCTAGCTTGGACAGCTGATGGCTTGCGTTGTTTTTTTGCGCCAGCTTTCGGGCTGACGGCGTTTTTGGATGCGGTATTTTCTTCGCGAGTTTTGATTTCCGAGATGGTTTCGGCGATCAAGCTCTCAAATTCCTTTCGCCCTTGTGGTCCCCCGAAATAACTCAACTCCCAGATGATGCCCTCCAAAATCTGCCCCAGAGAAAACTCAGCCCCGTTGAAGTCCTGCAGTTCTGGGGTCTTCTTTTGTTGCACCACGATCGGAAATTGATGATTAAGC
>CAIJKT010000219.1 GCA_903821255.1 uncultured Lentisphaeria bacterium
AAACCTATTATATTACGCATCTTAATATTATTCCGGTTTCCAGTAATGCCGGAAATATAATTGCAACTCGTCAGACATCACGGGAAACTATTGCGCCTGACGGGTTAAAACATAAAGGGCAATCCAAATGTGGGACAAGCTGAGCAGTATTTTAACAGAGTTGTTTACGGCGGGGCTTAACTGGTTTTATATCGCCTATAAAGCCGGGGCGTACCCTGAATTTTACTGGCTCTGGTTCTTTTTTATTATTTTCACGGTCTGGCTGGCCAGCGGCTTTATTGCCGCGACCATTGCGGAAATGAGAAGTCACAGGATGAAGCTGCATTTCTGCATGGGGCTGCTGCTGCCCTATGTCTACCCGTTTTTACTATTGAATCATCTGAAGAAGCTTGCCCATGTCGAGAAAGTTGATCAGATCGAGGAGGAAATCGGCGAAACTTATCAACTGACGGCGAAACTGATGGGTAAAATAGAAGAGAAGGAAGCAGTAAAGCAGGCCAAGATTGACGCCAGACGGCTTTTTAAGGAAAAAACCGCATCATCGGCGGCGGACAGACTTGAAGCCGCAGGCTTGAAATCAGCGCCGATTGCCGCGCCCGAACAGTCAGGCGAAAGCCTTGCCGCCCCTGCCCCGGCCCCCGCTCCGGAACCGGAGATTCAGACCAAAGCAGTTTCCGCGGAACCGTCAAAATTCACCCGCGGCTTTTTTGAAAGCCTCTCAGTTGACGAAGCCGGAAACCGGGTCGGACCGTTCAGCATCAAACTCAAAGATCATTCCGCGCTGACCGCGGAAACGATTAAAAGCGTTCAGGATGATCTTGCGATATTTGAGATCTTGAATAAAAATGGTGATATTAAAAATATAAGAATAAAGTTCGCGAATATAGAATCTTGCGAAAAAATGAATTAACAGGAAAGACAGCATGTTTAAGCCAGTCAGTAATCAACCGAAATTCCCGGAAATGGAATGCGAGGTACTGGATTTCTGGACCCAAAACCAGATCTTCGCGAAGTCGCTGAAAAATCGCAGCGGCGGGAAAGAATATGTATTTTATGACGGACCGCCGTTCGCAACCGGGCTGCCGCATTACGGGCATCTGCTTGCCGGGACCATCAAGGACGTGATTCCCCGCTACCAGACCATGCGCGGCAAATACGTCAGCCGGGCATTCGGCTGGGACTGTCACGGGCTGCCGGTCGAAAATGAGATGGAAAAAGAGCTTAATCTGACCAGTAAAAAAGATATCGAAGCTTTCGGCATTCATAAATTCAACGAGGCCTGCCGCGGCATCGTGCTGCGCTATACTTCGGAATGGGAGCAGGTCGTCAAGCGGATGGGCCGCTGGGTGGATTTCAAAGGCGGCTACCGCACGATGGACCTCAATTATATGGAATCCATCTGGTGGGTGTTCAAGCAGCTCTGGGAAAAAGGCCTGATCTATGAAGGATACAAAATCCTGCCTTACTGCCCGCGCTGCGCCACACCGCTGTCCAACTTCGAGGCCAATCAGGGGTATGTGGAAGTCGTGGACCCGGCGATCACCATCAAATTCAAAGCAGCGGACGAGGAGAACACCTACTTTCTGGCCTGGACCACCACGCCGTGGACACTGCCGTCGAACCTGGCGCTGGCGGTCGGTCCGAATATTGATTACCTGAAAGTCAAAGACGGCGAAGAGTTTCTCATCCTCGCCGAATCGCGGCTGGCGTCATATTATAAAACCGAACAGCCGGAGATCGTCGCCCGCTTTAAAGGCTCCGAACTCAACGGCCGGAAATATCATCCGCTGTTCAATTATTTCGCCGATCTGGAAAAACAGGGAGCTTTCCGCATCCTTTGCGCCGATTATGTCAGCACAGAGGACGGCACCGGCATCGTGCATAATGCTCCCGGCTTCGGCGAAGACGACAATGTGGTCTGCAAAGCCCATGGCATTCCCGAAGTCTGCCCGGTTGATGAGCAGTGCTGTTTTACCGCTGAAGTCAGCGATTACGCAGGACGCTTCGTAAAAGATACCGATAAAGACATCATCCGCAGGCTTAAAGATGAGGGCAAACTCGTTCATCGCGGCACCATCAGTCACAATTATCCGCACTGCTGGCGCGACGATGTTCCGCTGATTTACCGCGCCGTCTCC
>CAIJKT010000220.1 GCA_903821255.1 uncultured Lentisphaeria bacterium
AGAAAAACGAAGAAAACAAAAGAAAATCAAGAAAAAACGAAGAAAACTGAAAAAAACGGAAGAAACACCAACAAAAAGCAATTTCGACTCCGGCAAAATTAAATGCTCAAAATCCGGCCAATATTAATGCGCGTTGACAGATGGCCGCAATGCGCCGCTGAACGCAACGTCGGCAGTATCTGCATCGCAAAAGCAGTGAATATCGTGATGCTGTACGTCGCAAATTCGACGCTTATCACCGGGTTCATTCAGATTGGATTGGTCGCTCAGGGGATTATGGTTGAGATTTCCACTGCTGGCCAGGAGCTCTTACGGCTCCTGGCTGCGGACTATCCGCCCGGAACAATGCCCTTCGCAATGATCGTTTCGCTTGCGCTCAAAAGCAAGTTCCAAGAATTTCTCTTGGAATTGACGCGTAGAAATCAAATGAAGACAAAAAAAATCGCGTTAGAATTTAATCCTGCGAGCTTTCTGATAAAGACATGATAACTGCTTAACGCATCGTTAAGCATATCAAAACCACCAGTTGATGAAGGTATGCCCCAGCCCTAGAAGGGCATAATACCAGACGCGCACTGTCATTTTAACATCCTGTGTTAGTTGGTAACGTGGTCGGCGAACCATGGCACTGGAGATTATAGATTACATGCATCTGAAGAATTTTGACTCTTACCGGCTAAGCCGGTGGTAGTTTTGTCCTGAAGGCGGACAAAAACAAAAGAATCAGATTTTGGGGGATTTATTATATTCCTTTAATATTCGTCCGATTGGAGTTTTCCTCTCATGGCGTTCTCTACAAATGTCTAGATATTGTTCAAATCGACCTGAAAATTGTTTTAATGATTTACAAATCCTTTTGTTATTTACCTTGATTTTCTTTATATTTTTTTCACACTCCTTCCAAACGTCCGCTTTGGCAGTTTCCTTTTTATTTATACTATTTTCATCGTCTTCATCTGTTAATTCGGAACCCCACTTTTTATCAACCTTTAACAAGTATGGTTCGAGTTTTTCTAAAGCCTCATGAATATTCTTAGATTTAACCATCTCGCTCTTAAAGCGTCTATCATTTTCCTTTGCAGCGTGTCTTATTGTGTAATATGCATCTTTAAGTTCGGCTATAAAATCCAGCATGAATAACAAATTAAATTGCTGTCCGTTTGAATATTTTTCTAGTTCAGTATTAAATCGAGTAAATATCTCAGTACGGACAGGACTTACTAAATAATCGAATTTACGGACAAAATCAAGTATTTCGGTATTAGTGCCATTTTTAGAAATCTTATCTTGCAATGCAATTAGTTTTATGAAATGAATACCATTGCAGAGTGTTTTATATTTCTCAATTTGGGCGTCAGTCAGTTTACAATTGAAATCTCTTTGAATATTTTTAATTTTTTCATCGGTAACTTTATCGCAGATACATGTTTCAACGCTTTTCACATCATCTTCGGTCATTTTACTAATGTCTTTACATAACTTTTGAAAAGTTTTAAATTCATTATCTGTCATATTACTGCGGGCGCGTACTTGAATAATTTTGAATTCTTCATCAGTCATAATTAAATTTCTCCTTTGACAAATCTTTTACGTTTCGATCATCACTCCTTTAAAATATCATCTACTTGATTGAAATCAAAAAATGCTCTTTATTTATTTAAGTTCAGAACGAGCAGTTAGTTGACGGAGCATTCGTCTGCGCATTATAGATGTTTATCACGCATCTGTAAACTACTTCTCCTCAAAGACCAGTTAGCTTATAATTATCTTATGTACCGTTTTTAAGGGAGAAACCAGGAGAAGACAGGAATAGACAGAAGAAGCTTGGAATCGTTGTTTTGAGGTAAAAATTGGTGCGCCCAGGAGGACTCGAACCTCCGACCCAATGATTAAGAGTCATTTGCTCTACCAACTGAGCTATGGGCGCACATCAACTGCTACAGGGTTAGAAATATGCCTGAAAAAAGCAAAAAATCAAATCCTAATCCGTAAAAAAATAGAAAAATACGATTGTTTTACGGAGTATTTTCTCCGGAAAGATATTTTGTCACCTTTTCGTAGAGAATATCCTTCTTGACCGGCTTGGTAATGAAGTCATCCATTCCAGCACTCATACATGCCTCGCGGTCTTCTTTCATGGCATTCGCAGTCATTGCGACAATCGGCACATGACGGCCAGTACCCAACTCAATTTTACGGATTTCGGCAGTGGCTGCCAGACCGCCCATTACAGGCATCTGGAGATCCATGAAGATCATGTCGTATATCTTATTCCGATAGGCCTGGATTGCTTCAGATCCGTTTTCAGCCTGATCCACAACAAGGTCAGACTTTTCAAAGAATTTCATCACCAGCATGCGGTTAACGCTATTGTCTTCAACCAGCAATACCTTTAAGCCAGGTTTGAGTCCCAGAAGTGAAACGGAGCCGGACTTACTTATCAGAGCCTCAGTTTTCTTGACTCTATATGTGAATGGCAGCGTAAAATAAAATTCGCTGCCGACTCCGGGATCGCTTTTCAGATTAATGCGTCCGTTCAGCAGATTGATAATTTTGCTGGAAATGCAAAGCCCCAGACCGGTGCCGCCGTATTTCCTGGAAACGGAACTGTCCGCTTGCACAAATGCGTCGAAAATTACTCGCTGTTTTTCCTCCGGAATCCCAATGCCGGTATCTTTTACTGAAAAATCAATCCATGCTTTATTGCTGTTTTCTTCCAGTTTCTTCATTTTTACTTTGAGCAGAACCGACCCCACAGGTGTGAATTTGATGGCATTGGAAACAAGGTTGATGATGACTTGCATCAGTTTGTTATAGTCGCCGACGAGGCATTTGGGAATCAGCGGATCAATGTACCAGGAGAACTGAATTCCGGCTTCCTGAGCTCGCAACAGCAGTGATTTGAGTGACGCGACACTTACTTCGTTAATATCGAATTCGTTCTGCTCCAGTTCCAGTCTTCCTGCTTCAATTTTGGACAAATCCAGTATTTCGTTGATAATTGTCAGCAGCGAGTAGGAGGATTTGAGAACGATACCGGCCAGTTCCTTGCGCTCGTTTTCCGATTCTGTTTCATTCAGCAGTTCCGTCATGCCGATAATCCCGTTAAGCGGCGTGCGGAGTTCATGGCTCATATTCGCCAGGAAAATACTTTTTGCGTCATTGGCGGCCTCGGCCTGTTCTTTCGCTTTCTTGAGTTCCTTTTCTATTGCGATTTTAGCGCGAATCTGGCTTTCCAGTTCAGCGTTTTTCGTTTCCACAAGCTCCTTTCGCAGTTTCTCATCATTGAGCTTATTTTCCAGAATTTTATTGCGCATGAAATTGTAGGCTATGAAAACAATCCCGACCAGAATCACAATCAGC
>CAIJKT010000221.1 GCA_903821255.1 uncultured Lentisphaeria bacterium
CGAGAACGCCATGTTCAAAGCTGCGCTGGACAAGGATTATGAAGGTGAATTAAAACTGCATTCCCTGCTGTATCAGTACCGTGATTTTTTCAAATGAGCCAAGGATTAAAATATAATTAAAACGATATGATTATTGAAAAAATGTCGCTGCGCGTTTTTTATTTTTGATAAATGTGGTATAATATAACTTTGAAATGTTATATTCTGTTATTTAATGGAGATGCTGATTATGATGAAAAAACTGTTTGTCCCGGTTAAAACCGGTATTCCTGCAATTGACACCCAGCATGAACATTATTTTAAACTGATTAATGATTTTGTGTTTCTCAGCAAAAACCGGCATATCGAGAAGTCGGAAGCCATTAAATTTTTCTCGGAAGTCGTTGAGTATACCGTGCTGCATTTTGACACCGAAGAATTTTTCATGCGTTCAATTGATTATCCGGGGTACGATAATCACGTTAAAATTCATGACAGATTCCGTGCCAGCATTGAGAAACAGTCTGAAGAGCTTGAGCAAGTTACTAATATCTGTAAATTTTCGGAAGCCTTTGCCGAATGGGTCAGTTCATGGTTTGCCGGACACGAAGCTACGGCTGACTTGAAGCTGGCGGAATATTGTAAAGAGCATAATATTCACGGATAGGCACTTGGCAATAGTCGGCGGCTTGTTTTACATCTCGCCGACGATGAACGGCAGTATTATCAGCATTATCCAGAAAAGTAATCCCAGAAATATCAGAATTGCGTCTTCTGCACTTTTGACTATCATTTCATTTTCCCCCTGTCAACTCTCTCCTCTTTAATTATATTCTTAGTTTAAAGAAAAAGCAAGAACGGAATTAAGGTGCCGTACAAAAAAATAACCTTTACATCTTCGCGGCTCTCCCGAATGCCTTTGGGTTTGCCGGTTCGTTTAAGGATTTTTATTTTTGACAGGGACTCAAGATTTCGAATGGTGAAAACCAGGTGGTGGGATTGGTGATTTTACCGGCGGCAACGCGATACAAAAGTTCAAATGTCAATTTCCCCGCATCAAATTGATTGAAGGACGCAATATATGCGCAGTCTTTAAGGCGGAGAATTGACTGGTTTTCGCTGATCAGCCCGAGTTTGGTTTCCGGTCTTATTCCGCGGATTGCGGGCAGGGCGGCAAACGGCAGGCCGCCGCCGGCGATAATCAGACCGTCCGGGGCGTCCGCTGAACTCAGGACACCGGCAACTTTATCGGCAATCGTATCTTCATTGATCTCGTAAATCATCGGCGCATACTGGTTCAGGTCGTGAACCGCTGTTCTGTAGCCTTCGCCGGCAAAATAGTGATTGGGGTGTCTGAAATTACCGAAAAAAGCAATTTTTTTAACCCCGTCCTTGTGCATGGTTTCAACCAGCGCCGCCGTCAGCCGCCGTCTGTTGATATATACATTGTAATCGGCATACTTAGTTTCAATCTCTCCGACGACAACAGGAATCCCGGCAGCTTTCAACTGGGCTATGATGTTCATGTCCTCGAAACTCAGCAGGATCACCCCCTGGGTTGACGGGCCGGACATAACCCGCTCCTTGAACGCGGCGTTGGTAGTTTTCATGAGCTGGCAGGGAATATTCAGCGTCTGGGCGCCGGACTCGATGCCCTCCCAGTAGCCGCTGAGCCAGAGCGTCTCATTCTCGATATTATTGCCGATGACGATATTTACTTCGCTGATCACCCGCGGTTTTTCCGCAACATAGGAACCGCTGCGCGACCGGCGTTCAATGTACCCGGAATTTTGAAGTTCGCTGAGTGCGCGTTTGGTGGTAATCGGCGACACCCCGAATTCGCCGGCCAGCAGAACCTGACCCGGCAATTTCAGTCCGGGCGGATACTCGCCGGTCATTATTCGCCGGCGGATCGTGTCGATGATGGCTTGATATTTTTTGTCTGTTCCAGGTTTCATGGATGAAATATATTCAGAATTAGATTATTTGTCAAGTTTTATATTGACAAATTTAATAACTGGGTATATTATAACTATATCCAGTTGAATTGGTGATAAATTAACAGAGAGAATGAAATGAAAAAGCAGAAACTTATTGTCGGACAGATCGGCTGCGGAAAATTTGCGGAAGCTCAGGATTTTCCGAATTTTAAAAAGCATCCGCAGACTGAATTGAAGTGGTGCTGTGATTTGAATTTAGCCCGCGCGAAAGAGATGGGCAAAAAATTCGGTGTGCCGAATGTCACTTCAGATTTTATGGATATCCTGAATGATCCGCAGGTTCAAATGATCAAAATTGCCACTTCTCATGAAGTGCATCTGCCGATAATTGAAGCCGCCGCCGCCAAGGGCATCCATATCTTCTGTGAAAAACCGATGGCGATGGAGCAGGAGGAGGCATTTAAAATCATCCGCATTGTGCGCCGCAGCGGCATCAAGCTGTGTGTTGACCTCAATCGCCGGATGGCTCCGTCCATGCATGCGCTGCGGTCAAAATGGCTTGAACACAGCCGGGATCCCAGGCACCAGCCCTGGCGTTACTGGGAAGCGCAGCGCCCGCCGATGGCGGAGGAGGAAACCAGTCATATGATGATAACTGTTCAGGATGAAAGTTCATCTTATGCGCTGACGCACATGGACCCGTTGAAAGGCGGCGGTGAAATCATCGGCGAAACAGTTCACTGGCTGGACCTGGCATGCTGGTTTTTTGCTCCTCAAATTCCGGTGGAAATCCAGGCCTGGGGCTCCAGACGTCTCAGTCACGGCATTAATTTGAAATTCTCCGGCGGCGATTCCGCCACCCTTGTTTTCCATTGCTCCGGTACTTTCGATTATCCGAAAGAAATGTATCAGGTAACTTCAAATGCCGCGCTTTTCCGCAATCTGTTTTTCGTGGAAAACGAATATTACGGTATCCCCGGCGCGCATAAGGAAGTCTTCCCGATGCAGCATGACTGCATGAAAGACGAAGTCTCTGAAGACGGTATCCACGCCTATATGAAGAAATATTTGATCCGGGCCAAAGGCATTGCCGGCAACAGTAAGAAATATGAAAACACAAAACCATTTTTGGTGGATAAAGGTCATTATAGCATGCTCAGCGGGTTTGTTGACGCCATCCTGAACAACAAGCCGTCGCCATGCGACGAAATGGCCGGCTATATGTCAACCTATCTGGCCCTGCTTGCCATACGTTCCTTGGATTATAAGCAGACCATCCCCGTGCCGATAGAAATGATCACCCCGGTATTCATATAAAACTTATTCCGGCAGGAAAGATAAGGTTGAATTCACCGCTTTGTGCCAGTTGGCGGTCAGACGGGATCGTTCCGCGGTTTTCATGCGGCTGACGAAACGTTCGACGGGAATCCAGTTGGCGGAGATTTCCTCCTGGTCTTTCCAGTAGCCGGTGTGCAGCCCGGCCAGATAGGCCGCGCCCAGCGCGGTAGTTTCCGGAACGGACGGCAGTTCCAGCGGAATGTCAAGCAGATCCGCCTGGAACTGCATCAGGAATGCGTTGGCGGCGGCCCCGCCGTCCGCCCGCAGCAGTTCGATCCGGCTGCCGATATCGGACTCGAATGCGGAGATGAGGTCGGCGCACTGGAACGCAATGCTTTCCAGCGCCGCTCTGGCAATATGGGCCGGATTGGTCCCGCGGGTGATCCCGAGAATAGAGCCCCTGGCGTTCGGATTCCAGTACGGCGCCCCAAGCCCGACGAAGGCGGGAACTACATAAACCCCGCCGGAGTTTTTCACGGAGCAGGCGAACTTTTCGGATTCTGATGAGGTTTTTATCAATTTCATTTCATCCCGCAGCCATTGAATAACCGCGCCGCCGACAAAGACTGCCCCCTCCAGCGCATATTCCAGACCGCCGCCGAGATCCCAGGCGACAGTCGTCAGCAGGCGGTTTTCCGAAACAACCGGCTTTTTGCCGGTATTTACCAGCGTGAAACAGCCGGTGCCGTAGGTTGATTTCGCGCTGCCCGGCGTGAAACAGCATTGCCCGAACAGCGCCGCCTGCTGGTCGCCGATGACCGAGCATACCGGAATTTCAACTCCGAGCAGCTCTTTGGCTGTATGCCCGAACAGGCCGCAGGATGGTTTTATCTCCGGCAGCATTTGTGCCGGGATGTCGAACAGTTTCAGCAGTTCGCGGTCCCATTTGCCGGTGCGGATGTTGAACAGCATCGTGCGCGAGGCATTGGACGGGTCGGTCAGATGATTGCCGGTGAGATTGTACAGCAGCCACGAATCGACCGTGCCGAAACAGATTTCTCCTTTGACCGCGCGATCCTGCAACCCGGGAACATTATCCAGTATCCAGCGGATTTTGGAAGCGGAAAAATAGGGGTCCGGCAGCAGCCCGGTTTTATTTCTGATCAGATTCTCTTTGCCGCTGCTGATCAGTTTCTCACAATATTCCGCCGTCCGCCGGCATTGCCAGACGATGGCGTTGTAAACCGGCCTGCCGGTATCCCGTTCCCATAAAATCACGGTTTCGCGCTGATTGGTGATGCCGATGGCGGCAATCTGCTCCGGCTTCAAATCCGCCATTTTCAGCGCGGCGCGGCAGGAGGCGAGCTGAGATTTCCAGATGTCCCGCGGATTGTGTTCGACCCAGCCCGGACGGGGGTATATTTGCGGAAATTCCTGCTTCGCCAGCGCCAGTATCCGCCCCTGGCGGTTGAATATCGCGGCTCTGGAACTGGTAGTCCCCTGATCGAGAGCAAGAATAAATTTATCCATAGTCTTCTCCTGAATGTTTTGCGCTGAAAAACTTTAATCCCCGTCGCCGTATATGTCAATGTATTATGTGTTTTTCAATGCATATTTATGAATCAGGAAAATTAATTTGAGCGTTGTTTTAACTGGAAATTTATTGGCATAAACGAATATCCAACATCCCAAAGCATACATGCTGCCAGAGAAAAACAGGAGCTTTTTATCCATTGAATGTTGGATATTCCGTGTTGGGTATTGGATATTCCAATGGTTGGGGAGTCAGTTACATCTTATTTGGCGAATTATCGAGCTGATTACGAAGAATATTACAAATCCATATATCGGCATCAGCGAAACGGCATATTCCTGAGTTCTGGTTAATTTGGGAATATGCTTCGTAATCCTCCACCAGCCGTATCTGATAAATAGAAAAACAGCCATCGGGAAGTAGAAGTAAACGGCTGGTTCACTAATCAACCCGCCATCAAGGAGCAGGCCGAAGAATATTCCGGCAGGCAGACATAATACGGCTGCACCAGTAAATACGGACTCGGTTTTCTTCTTGTAATTGTTCTGCTCCATTTCTCAAATATCTCCAAAAAACAAATAAGCGATTCCATTAATCCAAAGCGGTGACGTGTAAAGCAGCCACACATAAAATTTCCATCCGCCGCCTGTCTCCCGGCCAAAAAAGGCAACGCTAATACGCAAAAGAATGAGTGCATCCAGCTCATATGCAAAGGTAATTTTGGCTGTTCCAATGTCACAAAGACATGGCAGGGATACCGACTGCAAAAGCGCCGTGATAATCAAGGCTGCAATAAGCCGCTGAAAGTTCCAGCCTTTCAACGTTTTTTTATCTATGTAGGTATTGCTTATGTCCGCTCTGTCAGTCATTGTACCCTTTATCCTGAAATTTGTTTATCGCGTTTGCCTTAGTCGTTTAAATGTTTGCAAAAGATTACTGTTCAAGCTTTTCCGGGGACGATATCCAGCCGGTAAACAGGATGCTGCGACTTTGATTGTGTACGATCATGAATATAAACGGATGATCGGCATGAAATTGTTCCGGCGGAAAACTGTATGGCGCACTGCATCCAAATGAGTAATGTACCGTTGTTGTTGCGGCGGCGGCTTCCGTACCTTCTTCATGAACATCAATCCACGCGTCATGATATATTTCACTGATATAAATACGGAAAGCTTCCGGATTCTTGATGATCATCTTGTCGAAATCGGCTTTTTGCTTGTCAAACGCTGATTTTACACCCATTCCCGATAGAGTATTTTTCACGGCGAGATGTTTTTTGATTTCAAATTTTGGCAGCAATACATCTACTTCGCGTGTAAAGGCATTGCGCTTTAAATCAACAAGCATTCCGGTATTTATAATTCCTGTCAGCTCTCTGATGGAGATTAGCTCTTTAGGCAGGATTACATACATCGAATAGACGCCGTCAATATATGGAATCTCCAGAAATTTAACCTTGTCATTCTCGGAATAAGGGAGCTGTGAACGTTGATGCATCATCATAGTTTCTTCTGTTCTTGAGGCATTAACCAGGAAGGGCAGTTTGCGTGTTGAGGACTTGTCGAAACGGGTGTTCCAGTCTGCTTTGAAGTAGACGGCGCTAATCGAGACGAGGGCCGGTTCGTCAATAATACCAGGCTCGCTTCTTGAGTTAAAATCTTCCGGACTTACGCTTTTCTGTATCTTGCCGCGAGTTTTATCAGAAACCCATTTGTTGATGTACTTGCAGGCTCGGGCTTTCTGCGCGAACTTTACATAATATAGAGACGCATCAAAAGTTTCCTGTACTTCATCTATATATTCATCGCGGAATTTGGCGTATGTTTCGTCCATCCACAACGAATTGGCAATACTGACATCAATTCGCTTGTGTTTTGCCGTTGACTGCAATTGCCGGCGCAGGTCGGTCAGAGACTGAAGGAGCAGCTTTTTATCGTCCGGGAAATGGCAGACCGCAGCCATTTCCCTGCCGGTTTCTCCCGCGCTGGCAATGTAGCTCATTGCCAGGCCGTGAAAAACGCTTTGCGGGGACAGTATAGAATTAAACGGGGCATTTTTGTTATCGGCGTCATGCTTGAGCAAATCAATGGTGAATTCATTGATCTGCCTGCTGATCTCAGGAATCTCCGGGGTGCGTTCCGGTGATGGCCCCGCTCCCAGTAAAAGAAGCAAACCGACCGAACAGAGCAAAGTAACCGTGACTGCTTTGAAACGGCGTATCTTCACGGTTTTCCCTCGCTCTTCTGATAGTTATCTTATATACTCATGATAAAACCTCTTTATCAATATAATTGTGTTTCGCGGTAATCCAAAAGCTGCGATGAATTTTTTTTGACTTTGATTGTAAGGTAATTTAATCATCAGCTTTAAAAGTCTTTCCTGTCGCTGTATAGATTTGCCTTTCGTTTTTTCACGGGATTAATATTAAAAAAATATTTCGGATTTTTCGCCATTATTGAACTTAATTCTACGGTTTCTGTTGACAATTTTACTATATGTAGATACACGACGCCTGCAAAAATATAAAATTGGAGACAGAAAAATGCCAAAATTGAAGTACGATGAAAGTTTTCCGGCAAGAGCCGGGGAATACGCGGCTGCCGGAATGAACAACAGTCAAATCGCGGCGAAACTGGAAATCGGGGCGGAAACGTTTTACGCTTATCAGCGGCAGTTTCCGGAATTCGCCGAAGCGATCACACTGGGACGGCTGGCGGTTGACGACGACATGGAAACCGGAGTGCTGGACCTGGCAACGGGCAATTGCTTTGTCACCGCCGTCAGAAACAGTGACAGCGGACGCGAAATCAAAACCGTGCGGCAGCGGGCGCCGGATCTGAAAGCCGTCATTTACTGGCTGGACCGGAACAAACAGTACGCCGATGAAGAACCAGCCGGGTTGCCAAATTCAAAACCTGTAAGCGGTAATGTCACGACAAGTTTAAAGTATGATGAAAGTTTTCCTGCAAAAGCCGAAACCTGTGCAGGCAACGGCGATACCGATTCCAGAATCGCCCGGCGGCTGGGCATCTCGCCGGCCTCTTTCTATAATTATAAGAAACAGTTTCCGGAATTCGCCGAAGCTTTGGACAATGGCAGGCGGTTGTGTTACGGCCGCCTGCGCAAACAGTTGCTGGCAATCGCGACTGGCGATTGTACCGTCAGGACTGAACTCTACCATGAAGGCAGACTCCGTAAAACTACGGTGCGTCAGCTTCCGCCAAATCTGAAGGCAATCGTCTACTGGTTAGCTCAACGGGACTCCAAACTCTCCGGATCGCCCGCTGCATCCGGGTCTGGTCCCGGCTGTGCCGGAGTCCGGAATGAGCGCAGATGCGAAAGCATTCCAGCTCAGGAGGTCTCTAAACTCTCCGGAACGGACGGTTGCCCGGTTAGTTCTGCTAACCGCATTGGCGAAAATACTCCAGCTCCGGATGTCTCCAAACTCTCCGGAACGGGCGGTTGCCCGGTTAGTTCTGCTGGCCGCATGGGCGAAAATACTCCAGCTCCGGATGTCTCCAAACTCTCCGGAACGGGCGGTTGCCCTAACCGCATTGGCGAAAATACTCCAGCTCCGGATGTCTCCAAACTCTCCGGAACGGGCGGTTGCCCGGTTAGTTCTGCTGGCCGTATGGACGAAAACATTCCAGTTCAGGGTGTCTCCAAACTCTCCGGAAAGTTAATGTCCATAGTTAGCTATTGTCTGCATCCCTTGGCGTAGGTGATTACTTTGGCGTCGATGCCCCAGCCTTTGCCGGCGGCGTCACGTAGAAAGCTCTCCAGGCTGTCTTTACGGACAAGGAAGGTCTCGATGTCTTCGGATTCCTCCTGCCTGGCGGCCGGTTCGCGGTTGCGGTCGGCGGAGTCGTCGATTTCCATGGAAACGGTGTAAATCATTTCGCCGGTCATGCCGGGGGAGTTGAAGCCAGGCAGCGAGACGTCAATGACAGTTCCGTGATAACCGGTTTCCTCCAGGAGTTCCCGGACGGCGGTTGCCGCCGGGCTTTCGCCGTCATCGATCAGGCCGGCGGGGAATTCGATCACATGTTTGTCCGCCGGGGGACGGTACTGGCGGATCAGGATGATTTCGCCGGAGTTGCGCAGTTCCGCAATCATCAGTACCGCGCCATTGCTGTCCACCCGCTGCGCGGCCTCCCATTTCCGTTCATGGCCGCGGCGGTCGACGTAGTGCAGCAGATCAAGGCGCAGCCATTTGGCGGTAAACAGATTCTGTTTGTTTATAATATGCGGCGTATCTTTCATCGGCAATGCTCCTGCGTTTGTACACTATTCACATACATAAGACACGAAGTAAAATATATCCCGGCCAGTCAGAGAGAAAACTGGCGGAACTCGTAATGCCTCAGTCTTTACGGCGGACTTAGAAACACGTTTTTTTGTGATTAGGCTGCGCACTTATCCGGCTTTTCTTTTGCCGGAAGTCCGAATAATGGCGTAATATCGGCGGCAGGATCACTGCAAAGCATGTTAAGC
>CAIJKT010000222.1 GCA_903821255.1 uncultured Lentisphaeria bacterium
GATATTACCGAAAGCCGCCTTCCCCTGCTGATGAATCGCCGCTTCCCATAGTGTCGGAGTACCGGTTTTGATCATTTCCCCCCAGTATTTTCGAATCCGGTTTATGGCAGCCGGATACTGCCGGCAGTCACGCATGGCATTGAGTACGAAATGCTGCAGATAAAGCTCCGGTTGCAGCAAGTCCGGACAATTCAAAGCGCGAATCAGGTCGAAACTGCGACTCTCCGGCAGGCTTCCGCTCAATAGCGCGAAAGCCTGGGCAAGCTGGCTGGCATGGGCGGATGGTGTGCCGTCGGTTTCGAGCCAGTCGGCATAGCAATTCCGCTCCGGCGACCAGAAATGTTTTTCAATACCGGCAATTACGGCAGTGGTTCCGGCCCGGCAAGCACTCGCCTTATCGGGTTGTCCGGTTTCCTCCAGCAGTGACGCCGCCGTGTTCTGTGCATAAACATAGAGCCAGTTCAGCAGCGATGTATTTTTCCCATCCATGCTGATTTTGTTCAACTCAAACGACCAGTCGAAGAAATTCCAATACTCCGGCGGAGGCATCAGGAGGCTGTCTGCATTCTGCCAGAGTTCAAACCGCTTCAAGACCGTCAGTATCACTGGCAGGAGTTCATCGACCAGCGAACGGTCGCCGCTGTAAAGGTAATAATCTTTGAGCATCAGCGGCAGGAACAGATTGGCAGGAATCAGGACAGTCCGGGATTTTCCGTCGTCCGGGCATACTCCGGGTACCAGTCCGTCTGTACGGATATTGGACATTGCCAGGCGCAAGGCATGAGAGTTCAGCCGGTAATCGCCGAATGCCTGCAACGCCACGATATTTTCGATCATCAGATCATTGACCCAGAACGCCCGTTCGCGCCATGGGCAGTCATTGAACACGTCGGTGGTGCAAGCTGACATGGTTTCGATGCAAACATCCCAAATCCGGTTCAGGAGCATGTCACTGCAGTTGAAACTTCCTGTACGTGTCAGCGGATAACGGCGGTCAACAGCGGTAGCGGTATGCAATGTCACCGGCTCTCTGAAATTACGGATCACCACTTCCACAAAGCGGAACCCGCGCTCGTGAATGGTAGTTCCAACTTCCTGGTGTCCGTCTCGCATAATATAGCGGTCGGAAAAACGATAGGTATCGTGGGCGGCGCGTGAGGCGTTGACGCGGCCGTCTGCAAGTTCTTCGTCGTAGGCGAGATCGAGCAAGGTTCCGGCTGGTGCGGAAAGTTCGAGATGGAAGAACCCGATCACTTCGCGGCCGAAATTAAAGACGATTGAAATATCGCTCCCGTCTTCCGGCGGCACAATGACAATCTCATGCTGTCCGGCGGACAGCAGCGGACGGCATTGAACTGTTAATTCCCGGTCGATGTGATAATGCGGTTGCTGTGTGACTGCCGCCGCCGCCGGTATGTCCTCCTTTAATGGTTTGACCCGGGCGGTATGGGCTATGTCGACCGGAAGGTATCGGTAAAATGTCAGCACAGGTATGGGGCGCGGCAACAGTTTTTTGCCGTTCATATTGCCGATTACTTCCGCCTTCCTCCATTGGCCGCAGTCGCCGCCGTTCTGCCAGCCTGACGGCGTTTGACGCAAATCGCGGAATTCTGTGAACCCCGCCTGAGGACATAATATTTCCGCATTCTGAGGCCATTCATCATTTGCCAGCACTTCCCATTCATCATCACTGCCGATGATATTTTCCAGTTCGATACATACTCCGGCACAGCACGGAGAGGTATTGAAATTAGGAATGTTCATGCACTGCACCAGTACCGCGATATGGTTTGTCCCCGGACACAGATAACTGTTCACTTCATATGTGTCATAATAATTCAAGCTGCGGGAACCGCGTGCCGGTCCAATGCCAAGTTCATGACCGTTTAACCATAACTGGTAATACGATTCCGCCGCGATATGCAGCAATTGTTTCTCCGATGCTGCGGCGACGGTGAATTGCCGGCGTGTCCGAAAATACAGATTCTTCTCCAGCGATCTGCCGGGATAAGTGATCCATTGACCGTTCATATCGCTCTCTCTATTTTACTAATTTAATATTAACTGTGATAATAGCGCTAATTCGACGAAAGGAAATGGATTTTAATCCAATACTTGTGTATATTAATCCAATTAAACTGGAATTTTAGATATAAATGCTTAATGACATAGATGTAAAGATACACATGTACGATTGTCCGGTATTGGGCGGCGAACGGCATTGGGACTGGCTTCAGAAGAATATTTCGGCATCTTACTGGAGGCTTTACTGGAATAAGATGCCAGGCGCGTTTATACAGGTTGGAGGCGCGGAACATGAGCTGACGCCTGATTCCGTTTTTCTGATGTCTCCCGGAACGATTTATTCAACCAGGACAGTCAGCGAGGTTGAGCATTTTTACGTTCACTTCTCGGCCGGCGCTCCTTTGGACTCCGTGGAGCCGGCGCTGTTTCAATTCCGCGACAATCATCTTCCCGCGCTGGGGTTCGAGACTCTGACGGCATTCTTTGCGGACCGCTATTCCTGGCGCACTGTTATTGCAGTGAAGATTTTGGTGATGTCAGCTTTGTTAGAGTTGCAGGATGCTGTCGTGCCGCCTCTGAAACAGTTCGATCCGCGGATTCAAAAGGTGCTGGATGTATTTGATCCCGGAAGAAATATTTCCAATCGTGAACTTGCAAGGCGGCTCGGGATGAGCCTCAACAGCTTTCTGATTCTGTTTCAACAGGAAACCGGTTTTCCGCCGCAGGCATGGTTTCGTCGTAAACGGCTGGAACTGGCCTGTAAGCTGCTACATTTCAGCGAATTGTCAATCGAGGAAATTGCGGAAGCGTCCGGTTTTTGCGACCGTTACCATTTATCCCGTACATTTAAAAGGGCATACGCCACCGGTCCGGCGGAGTATCGACACCAAGCCAGATTATTGCGCGATGCCGGCATGGTGCAGCGGGCAAAGTTAGCTTATCTTTAAAGAACGGTTGCACTATAAGTGACAATCATGACTCTGAGCTATTTCCTCTTTTTTCCAGGTTTGGCTTTTTCCGGTTTGGATGCGGTTGATTTGGCCGCCTGCTTTTCGCCGGCTTTAGCCTTCTCTATGGCAACTAATTTGCGGATTTCGTTGATATCAACAGTCGGCCGGGGCATTTTCATTTTCATCGATTCCAGTGTTTCAACGACGATTTCCGAAATGGCCAGGTTGCGGAACCATTTTTGATTGGCCGGGATTATGAACCAGGGAGCGTCTTCTGAAGAGCAGTTGGTCATGGCGTCTTCGAATGCTTCAATATAGCCATCCCAGTACTGGCGTTCACTGTAGTCGCCTTCGCTGATTTTCCAGTGTTTATCCTTTTCATCGAGCCGGCTCTCAAAACGCTTGAGTTGCTCTTCCTTGCTTATATACAGGAAAAATTTAATGATTTTAGTGTTATTGCACGCCAGCAGTTTTTCGAAGCCGTTGATGAAATTATAACGTTGTGACCAGACCTTCCTGGATACCAGATTATGGACTCTGGCGATCAGGACGTCTTCATAGTGAGAGCGGTTGAAGATAACGACTTCGCCGTTTTTCGGGGCATGCAGATGGATGCGCCACAGGAAGTCATGCGCCAGCTCCTCCGCGGTGGGGGCCTTGAAGCCGTGTACCCGGCAGCCTTGAGGATTCATCGGCGCCAGCACATGATTGATCGTGCCGTCTTTGCCGCCGGCGTCCAGTGCCTGCAATACAATCAGCAGAGATTGCTTATTTTCGGCATAAAGCTCATATTGAAGTTCCGCCAGTTTTTTCTGGTTTGCGGCAAGAATTTCCAGCGCTTCATTTTTGTTTTTGAATCCGGCTGTATGATCAGGATCAATTTTATTCAGCTTGACAGTGGAGCCCGGTTTGACGATGAACTTGCTGCTGTAATCCATTTTTACCTCCCGGCTGTTTAAATTATTCGACGCAGTTACATTAAAAACTATAGTTCAAATTCTCCTGAATGCAATTTGTGCAATGAAAAGTACAGCTATTGCCGGCAAATAATTCACTATTCATGGAATACAAAACTATTTTGCCTTGTTCGTATTTGATTTATTTAAAAGCCAATATAATGTTATGTAGAAGCAAGTACAAACTTGAATATATGAACTGAGCAGGAGGCTAGGGCAATGTGGCATGGCAGAATATTTTTCAGTCATGCGAACCCGTATTTGTGCTAAGATAAATGCGAAATTGAGGGCCACATGAAATCAAAAGTAATTCTGTTAGTGGAAGACAATCCCAGCGACATTGAGTTGACCAAACGGGCGTTTGCCAAAGCCCGCATAGCAAACGACGTTGTCGTTGCTGAAAACGGGCGGGAAGCGCTGGATTATCTGTTCCGTACCGGAAAATATGCGGACCGCGATATTAATGCGGTACCTATGCTTGTGCTGCTGGATATAAAAATGCCGGTAATGGATGGCTTGGAGACTTTGAAATATATTCGAACCGATGAGCTTACGCGGCGGCTTCCGGTGGTAATCCTTACGTCTTCGCGGGAAGAGGAGGATCTGGCGAGAAGTTATGATTTAGGGGTCAACAGCTATATTTGCAAGCCTGTTGATTTTAATCAATTTGCGGAAGCTGTCAAAAATCTCGGTCTTTACTGGCTGGTTCTCAATGAACCCCCGCCGCTGCCAAAATAAAGAGAGAGGCTTACATGAATACCGATCTTCTGCGTGTTTTACTCGTTGAGGACAGTGAAATCGATGCTGGGCTGATTGTCCGGCAGCTGGAAAGAGCGGGTTACGCCGTGACTGCAAAACGGGTTGACACGTCTGCGCAAATGACGTCGGCGCTGGCAGAAGAACAATGGAACATTGTAATCGCCGACTATCAGTTGCCGCAATTCAGCGCATCCGAAGCGCTCAGGCTTTTCAAGAAGACCGGACTGGACATTCCGTTTGTAGTGGTTTCCGGTACCATTGGAGAGGAAAATGCGGTAGATCTGATGAAATCCGGAGTTCACGACTATCTTCTGAAAAACAATCTTTACCGGTTGCATATTGTAGTGCGCAGCGAATTGGCTGAAGCTCAGATACGCCGTGAGCGGAAGCAAAGCGAAAAGTTATTGCAGGAAAGTGAAGAGCATTACCGCGAATTATATGACAACTCTCCACTGGGCTATCAATCGCTGGATGCAGACGGGTGCTTGCTGACCGTTAATCAAGCATGGCTTGATACTTTCGGTTATACACGGGAAGAGGTGATTGGAAAGTGGCTGGGCGATTTCCTGGTTCCGCATTGCGTGGAATTTTTCAAACAGCAATTTGCACTTTTCAAGGCTGAAGGCAAAGGGCATGGGGAGTTTGAAATGTTCCGCAAAGACGGGGTGTGCAGATATATTGCTTTTGAGTGTAGAGTAGGCCATGATTTGCAGGGTAATTTCAAGCAGACTCATTGTGTATTGCAGGATATTACTGAGCGCAAACAGGCGGATGAGAAACTGAAAAACAGCGAAAGCCAGCTCCGCCGTCTGCTGGATTCAAGTCCGGCAGTAATCTATTCACGCAAGGCGGTGAATGATTTCCCGATAACATTTGTCAGTGACAATATTAAAGCGCTGATGGGGTATGAACCGGATGAATTTGTCATGCCGGGTTTCCTGGCGCAAAACATACATCCGGATGATTTGTCCGTGATAAATTCCGGTCTTTCAGGTGTCTTTGAATCAGATCGGCATTCTTACGATTATCGTTTCAGGCACAAGAACGGCTCCTGGCGCTGGGTGCATGATGAGTTGAAAGTTGTCCGCGACGATGCCGGCAAACCGTTAGAATTGATTGGCTACTGGCGTGATGTAACTGAACGCAAATTAGCCTATGAGCGCCGTAAATTCTCTTATCAGGTGTTGGCGCTGCTGAATCAGGGGGGGAATCGCGCTGGTGTAATTCAGCAGTTCGTTATGTTATTTAAACAATTTTCAGGGATGGAGGCAGTCGGAATCCGGCTCAAAGACGGCGACGACTATCCATATTATATCACTTCCGGCTTTCCCCCGGAGTTTGTGGAATCAGAGCGGCTTTTGTGCGCACACTCCTGCAACGGACAGATTTGCCGCGACGAAGCCGGTATTCCGGTGCTTGAATGTCTTTGCGGGATGGTATTACAAGCCGAGGTCAATGCCAGTCTGCCATTTTTCTCGCCTGGCGGTAGTTTCTGGATTAACAGCACGACAGATATGCTTGCTAAATCTTTTGCAATAAAATGTCAAGGACAGCTCCGCAACCATTGTAATCAGGCCGGGTATGAATCTGTCGCGCTGATTCCGCTGCGGTCCGGTTCGGAGATGATCGGGTTGTTGCAACTCAATGACAAACGCAAAAACTTGTTGTCTCTGGATTTCATTCAGTTCATGGAAGAAGTCGGCGCCAGTATCGGTATAGCACTTGACCGAATCAGGGCTGAGGCTGAGTTGCGGAAAGCTAAAGACGAGGCCGAGGCCGCTAACGGAGCGAAAAGCGAATTCCTTGCAACAATGTCTCATGAAATCAGGACTCCACTGAACGGGATTCTGGGTTTTTCTAATATTTTACTCGAAGAACTTCCTCTAAGCGGAATCGATAATGCCGCCAAATTTCAGGAATATCTCCATGTAATTGACCAATGCGGAAAATCGCTGGAAGAAATAATTAATGATATACTGGAAATCTCCAGTATCGAAGCCGGCTACTTTAATGAAGTCTCTGAAGAATTTTCTCCGGCGGAAAATATCAGCGAAAGCATTAAGACTTTTCAATTCAAAGCCAGATCAAAAAACATTGAACTGAATTTTATTCCGCAGAATTTGCCGGACAGAGTAATCGGAGATCACCGGCGGCTGAAACAGATAATTTTCAATCTTGCAGGTAATGCCGTTAAGTTTACTGAACACGGCAGTGTTGACGTAATCGCATCTTTTGATTCCGGCAATCTGTTAATAACGGTTAGAGACACCGGAATCGGGATTCCTGCAGCCAAACTGGGAAAAATCACTCAGCCGTTCTATCAGGCTGACCAGTCATCCGTCAGGAAATACGGCGGCGCCGGACTGGGGCTGGCAATTGTGTCCAGGTTGCTGGAAAAACTTGGCGGCACATTTAAAATTGAGAGTGAATTGAACAAAGGAACAACAGTTGTAATAACCTTTCCAGTCAGGTCTGCTGAAAGCTGCGTCACGGAACCGGCGAAAACGGATAAAACTGTGACTAATAGTGCGGATACTTTGCAAGGATTGAAGATACTTGTCATTGAAGATGAACCATTCAATAGCCAATATCTGGAAACCATATTAGCTGATTCAGGAGCCGAGTATAAAATGGCCGATTGTTTTGCCGGAATGCGAAAGATATGTATTGCGGGCATGGTTCCGGATGTTGTACTTATTGATATTTCTCTGCCCGATGCAGACGGCTTTGAATGTCTCAAGTGGCTTCAGAAAAAA
>CAIJKT010000223.1 GCA_903821255.1 uncultured Lentisphaeria bacterium
TGTGTTGATTAATTCGTGCTTTGACTGTCCTTGCGGCATCTTTTCCTTCCGGGAAGTCTATAACGCCATCCTCTTTGGCTAATTCTTCAACATCTTTATTCTCTAATTTTGCCAAGAGTTTTTCACTCTCATAAGCAAGATCTTCTGTATTTTCAAAAAACTCGTTCCAGACTATGCGGTCATATTTACTTGCGTTTGCTGCTCCTTTTTGAGGTATTGACTCATCCAGGCTGGCAATATTAGCCATTTTATAACTAACCGCACCGGGAGTTCGCCCAATGATTTTAGCCAGTTCAATAATTTGAGGATTGCGATAATGGATTCGGCCAAATGGAATCTTGCAGTAAAGATTTATCGCAAGGATAAGTTCATCTCTGGTCCAGCCTTTTCTTGCCATCACATTTTTCTCCTAAATTTTACCGGGATCGACTTCAAATAATCTATAATGTTAGTTTTTATAATCAAGCCGTAAATAAAACTGAGTTGATTTATTTTGGATGCTGAAATAGATTAACGCCGGTTATTTGCCGGAGTGTTCAAGCATTCATCAAACGGAATACATTGAGCTATAGAGATTTAAATGGATACAATATCTAAACAGCATCGCAGTTGGAATATGAGCCGGATACGGTCGGAAAACACGAGTCCGGAAAGGCTGGTAAGGTCATTGCTGCATGGGATGGGGTATCGTTTCCGGCTGCACCGGAAAGATCTGCCGGGGAAGCCGGATATTGTGCTGCCGAAATATAAGACGGTGATTGAAGTCCGGGGCTGTTTCTGGCACCGGCATCAAGGCTGCAAACAGGCGAGCACGCCGAAAAGCAATGAGGCATTCTGGCAGGAAAAATTCAGCCGGAATGTCGCACGCGACCGGCGGAACACGCGCCTTTTGAAGAAGCTCGGCTGGCGGGTAATAATTATCTGGGAATGCGAAACCAAAGCCGAAAACCGGCTGATGAAAAAACTAGCGAAATTGAAGAATTTAACGCAAAGGCGCAAAATCGCGAAGTTAAGTAAAATATAATAAAAGGGAAAAAAGTCTTTTTAAAATTTGGCATAGCCAAACTTTAAAAGATTCTCTTCTTCGCGTCTTCGCGTCTTTGCGTTAATGTATTTTTTCAGGATTTCTGTGTCCGTGCGAAATATATGGTTTTATCTTTCTTCAGCCGAAGAGATCGGGCTGCCGGTCGTCCGCGCCGGCTTTTTTAACCGTTTTCTTTTTTGCCTTGGCAGTTTTTTTAACTGGGGCTTGTTTTTTTTCCGGTTCCCTGTTTTTCGGAACGGATTTTTTGACGGCCGCTTTTTTTCTTGCCGGTTCTTTGCCGGTGGAAGCCGCGACAATCTCAATTGCCGTTACTTCGACCTCATCTTCGTCGTCCCATTCTTCCTCATCGGGGTACTGCGGCGGGGAATCGCCATGCTTTTCCGTAATTCTGGGATAGCTTCCGCCGTCCCCTTCGCCGGCGCCTTCAAAAGTGATTTCATGCCACCATTCGTCGCCGAAGTCAAAAAGATATTCAAACCGCCGGTTAACTTTCAGCTTCAACGAGCTCAGTTTGGTTTCAGCGGCATCGAAGCAATCTTCTTCATCAAAGTAGTTATCTTCAAAACACATCGGATGCTTATATTCCACGGCGTTCCGAACCCGGTCGCGGCTTTTGGGTATCGGTGTGTCGTAAAAATAGAATGAGTAAAGATGCTCGTCATCCCGGCCAAACGCCCGGTATATCGCCTCGTGCAAATCGTCAAGTGTCTGGCTGGCGGCGATTTCAATTCTTCTCCAAGTACGCTTGTCATATTTCAACTCGACCTTGAACTTATATATCTCAATGCTTTTTTTCATAATGCTCCCGGATAATTATGCCTGGCGGATAAAATAGCCTGAAAACAATACAGGTCAATGGCAAGCTTCAGAATTGAAAGCGGAAAATTGAAGATTGGAAATCCAGAAGCATTTTTGTCTACTAATGACAATAATGAGCTATTCAAAAATAACCTTTACATCTTCGCGTCTTTGCGTCTTTGCGTTAATGTATTTTTTTAGTGCCCATTCGTGGATAAACGGATTCAGAGCCATTCGTCTGCCGGGGTCAGGAGAAAATCCTCCAGCGGAACGCCTTGCGCGCCGACCAGCAATTTTTTAGTGACATTGAATTCAGCGGCGAAAGCGTCAATGCCGGGAAGCTTTACACTGGAAGCGCCGCTTTTAACTTCGACAGCAGTGACTTTATTGCCTTTGACTAGGACAAAATCGACTTCCAGCGCACTTTTTGACCAGTAATAAAGTTCAAGTTCCCGTCCGATGGTTTGATTGAGCAGATGCGCCCCGACGGCTGATTCCACCCGGTGCCCCCATAAATCGCGGCTGCGGACAAGTTCCTCCAAACCGATATTGGCCTGAGCGGTCATCAAGGCGGTATTGAAAACTTGCAGTTTGGGGCTGGACCCCCGCCTTCTCACCTGCTGTCCGGCATATTTTTGCAGACCTGCGACAAAACCGGCGCCGGCAAGCAGCTCAAGATAATGCGCCAGCGTCGTGGTGTTGCCGGCGTCCTGCAATTGCCCGGTCATTTTCTGATAAGAGAGGATTTGTCCGGAATATGCGCATCCCAGTTCAAACATTCTTCGCAGCAGTGCGGGTTTGTCAACGCGGTTCATGAGCAGGATGTCCCTGGAGATACTGGTTTCAATCAGCGATTCCCGGATATAATGCGTCCAGCGGTCAATATCATCAGTCAGGGAGACCGCGCCCGGATAGCCGCCGAAATAGACGAATTTCTGAAAATCCCAGCCGAACGCCGCTTTCATTTCGGAATATGACCAGTGAGTTACCGGAACCAGTTCAAAGCGTCCGGCCAGGCTTTCAGTAAGTCCGGACTTTATCAGCAGCGGCGAAGACCCGAGCAGAATCACTTTAAGCTGTGCGTCATTAAATTTATCCTCATCCCAAAGCCGTTTGACGGTTTCCGACCAGTTCGGGAGTTTCTGGATTTCATCAATCACCAGCAATGCTTCAGGTTTTCCGGAGTCATTCCTGGCTTTAAAACGCGCCGTCTCCCATTGCTGTTCCAGCCAGCTATGGCTTTTAAGCGCCGGTTCGTCAGCCGAAGCATAATGGGTCGGAATGTTTACCGCCTGCATCAACTGTTTGGCCAAAGTAGTTTTGCCGACTTGCCGGGGCCCGGCCAGCACCTGGATGAATTTTACCGGTGCGGAAATCCGTTTCAAAACATCATTAAAAATAGTTCTTTTAAACATATTACAACCTGAATTTTTATTTTACTCAATACACTGAGATAATTTACTCAATACATTGAGTAAATCAATTAAAATATTGAGTAAAATATAAAATTAATTGATTTCCACTATGCTTTTTCATTACAAGTTCCGCCTCGCAGTATGCTTATACAGCATCGGTTTGCTTCCTCGAATCTACGCCCAGGCCTGCGCAACTGCGGAATACAGGTTGAAACATGCATCTTTTTTTCTCATGTTAATCACAATAACATGTTTATTACAAACGCTTTGCAATCCATCGCATTGACACTTTTACCATATATGTAGATAGTTGCATTCTTTTAACAACGCTATTGGATCAAATTGGTAAAGGTTAAGCTTAACTCGGGCGGTTGCCCGGTTTGTTATGCCGGCCGCATGGGCGGGGCGGGAAGGCGTGTCCAAAATGGGTGAAAATTTAAAAGGCATTATGCTCAACGGCACTCCAAACGGGCGGTTGCCCGGTTTATTCTGCTGGCGCAGGGCTGTCCAAAATGGAGGGTGGCTGTCCAAAATGATTAACTGTTGTGTTCAACGACACTCCAAACGGGCGGTTGCCCGGTTTATTCTGCTGGCGCAGGGCTGTCCAAAATGTGCAGATGTGGTGTCCAGAATGTTTAACTGTTATGCTCAACGACACTCCAAAGTGTCGGAGTCGGGCGGCTGTCCGGTTTATTCTGCTGGCCGCATGGGCTGTCCAAAATGTGCAGATGGGCTGTCCAGAATGTTTAACTGTTATGCTCAACGACACTCCAAA
>CAIJKT010000224.1 GCA_903821255.1 uncultured Lentisphaeria bacterium
GAAAGTCTTCACGGACGTGGAGGAACTCGCCGCACAATGTGATGCCCTCAGCGTCGCGGTTCCGGCCACCCTGCATCACGTCACATCCATGCCGCTGCTGAAGATGAATAAGCACCTGCTGATCGAGAAACCGATCGCGGTGACCGTGGAAGAGGCCGAGGAGATCGTGAAAGAGGCCAGGATGCGTAATCTGGTGCTAGCCATCGGCCATGTCGAACGCTTCAATCCCGCAATGGATTTTCTGGAAAAACATGCGGCGGATACCCGTTTCATCGAAGCTCACCGCCTGGCGCAGTATCCGCCGGCGCGTCCCGGACAGCACCGCCGCGGCACGGAAGTCAGCGTGGTGCTTGACCTGATGATCCATGACCTGGACCTGATTCTGACCATGGTGGATTCCGAAATTGAGCGTATTGACGCCATCGGCATTCCCGTGCTCAGCAAGACTGAGGACATTGTCAGCGTCCGCATAAAATTTGTCAACGGCAGCGCCGCCAATATCACCGCCAGCCGCGTCAGCATGGAGCCGATGCGCCGCTTCCGGGTATTCCAGGAAGACTGCTACATCTCCATGGACTACGCCACCCATTCCGGTCTGATCATCAAGAAGAACCGCGTCGGCCTGGCTAAAAAGGAAATCAATCTGGATGAGAAAAACGCGCTGGCGGCGGAACTTGAAGATTTCCTGCTTGCAGTGAAAACAACTCGGCAGACTGGAAAAGTCACAGATCCGAAAGTCACCGGCGAAGACGGCATGCGGGCGCTAAAGCTGGCCGTAGATATTACTAAGCAGATAGCGGAATACAACGAGCATTACGGCTTTAAGTTTGCATGCCCTGTTTAATGGACTTGATTTAAAAGAATCTTTTAAGTAACGTGCGAATAAAGAGAACAATCAAAACCGATCACGGGACGGCCGTTAATCAGCCGTTCCCGCCATCTGCTATTCCCGCAGGAGGACCAACGCGATGAAAATCAGATCAATTGCTTATTCAAAAATCAACCTGTTCCTGAAAGTTACCGGCAAAAGGCCCGACGGCTATCATGAAATATTGTCATTCTTCCTGCCGCTGACGGCCCCGGCTGACAATATCGTCCTTACCGTTGACGACCTGACCGTGCTTTACGGCATTGAAATCATCTGCCGCGACAAACGGGTTCCCGCGGACGAAACCAACATCTGCCATAAAGCCGCCACCAGATATGCCGCCATGACCGGGCTCCCGGCCAAATGGCGCATTGAGATCGACAAAAAGATCCCCGTCGCCGCAGGCATGGGCGGCGGCAGCAGCGATGCCGCCGCGGTGCTGAAAATGCTCCAGAAACATTACAAACAGCTTCCGCTGCCGGTACTGGCCAGGGCCGCGCTGCATGTCGGCGCGGATGTGCCGTTTTTCATGGAGTCGCGCCCGGCGATAGCTTCCGGCATCGGCGAAAGACTCGAATTCCTCCCCCCCGGCCTGCCGGAAATCCCTGTCGTGATTGTCAATCCCGGTTTTCCCGTAAGCGCCGGATGGGCATACGAAAACCTGGCCCCGGACTCAATCGGACCGGCGGACCGGGACCGGTTCAATGCCCTGGTCAGCGCCATCCGCACCGGCAATTTCAAAACCTGTGCCGGACTGCTGCACAACGACCTGGCCCCGGCGGTCATCCATAAATTCCCCGTACTGCAAATCCTGAAGGACCGCCTGGTGGCGCACGGCGCACTGGGTGCGGAAATGACCGGCAGCGGCCCCACGGTTTTCGCCATTTGCGGCGATTTTGCCCATGCCGAAAAAGTTGCCGCCGCAATGCGCCATGAATTCCCTGAAATGGACGTTTTCGTTTCCGGCAAAAATGCCTGATTCATTTTCCTCATTTTAGACATCTAAATTAGGAAGTGCCGCACTTATGCAAACGGTTCAACATTCATGGACAAGCGCATGAAAAATAAAAGGGGAACTGGCATGTCATTGAAAAAAGTATGGATTGGATGCTGGCTGACGCTGGCGGGTTGCTTACTGGCGGCCGGCGAGTTTCCGGCTGGAACAGAAATTCTGCCGAGCGGCCAGTTCACGTTTGCCGGACAGAGTTTCGGCATTATCCATTTCAACCTTAACTGGACACCGGAAACGCAGAGCATTGCCGCCATCAAGTCCTCCCCCGGTTATCCCGTCAAAAAAGCCGGCGAATTTCAGCTCAAGGGAAAATTCACCCGCGGTTTTGATATCGAGGAACAGATCACTGCCACCGACAGCGGCGTCATCCGCTATTCCTGCCGGCTCGGCAGCGCCGCCGGGGTTCCGACAAACGAGCTTTCCTTGTTTACGCATTTGTCCGTCGATAACTTTGCCGGACAGAAAGTCTTCTGTGACGGCAAGGAAATCCTGCTGCCGAAACAATTCGATGAAAAAGCGGCGACCAATCTGATTTTCAACGCCGCCGGAGTCAAAAAGATTTCGTTGCCGGTCGAAAATGGACTGCTGAACATTGAAGGCAACTTCAAGGTTCTGCTGCAGGATGACCGCAAATACAACGCTGAGCAATTTTCGCTGCGCATCCGCTTTGACGGCGACAACTGTCCGGGTTCCGTCACCGCCGCCAGCCTGCAACTTGCCATGTCGCTGTCCGGCTACAAGTCGCTGCCGCTGGACATCGCAGTCCAGGCGAACATGGGATTCGCTGATGAAGTCGCGGGCGACCGCAAGGGCGGCTGGACCGACCAGGGGCCGGAAAATGATCTGCGCATGTTCAAGCCGGGCCAATACAATTTCTGCGGCATTGCCTTCAATATCATCGATCCCGCCGGCAATGGCGGCAATGCCTGCATCGTCCTGAAAGGACCGTCCAATCCTGTTTTACCAAAAACCGCAACCATTCCCGGCAACGGAATCCAGGGCAGTTGCCTTTATCTGCTGCATGCCACGGGCTGGACTCCCGCCGGAAAAGAGGAAATCGGGCAGGCAGTCGTCAATTATGCCGACGGGACACAGACGATCCTGCCGGTCAGGACAATGGAGGAGGTCGGCAACTGGTGGGGGCCGGTCCCGCTGCCCAACGGGCTGGTAGCCTGGCAGTCGGAAAACCAGTCCGCCAATGTCGGGCTCTATCTCTCCAAATTCAAGATCGAACGCAAACCGGTCAGGACGATCACGCTGAAAAGCGCGGAGAAATGTCTCTGGCTGATTACCGCCGTCACCTTGACCCCGGAAGAGGTCATCCTTCCGAAAGTAATCGTCAGGCCGTTGACAATCGTTCAAAACGCCGAGTGGCAGCCGTTCACATACGATCGCGACATTATCACCGGCAGCATCATGGACTTCTCCCCGCTGCTGGACGCCCCGGCCGGCAAACATGGACCGCTTATTATAAAAGACGGGAAATTTGTCTTTGCCGACACGCCGGATCAGCGAATCAAATTTTACGGAGCAAACCTCGCGTTCACCGCCAATTTTCTGGACAAGGCGGTTTGCGAGCAGTTGGCCGAACGGCTGGCGAAAATGGGATATAACTCGGTACGCTTCCATCATTTCGATGCTCTTCTGACAAAGCCGGACGGCAAAAACGGGGTTGTGCTGGTACAGGATAAAATCAATCAGCTTGACTATCTGTTCCACTGCCTGAAAAAGCGCGGAATTTATCTGACCATCGACCTGTATACGATACGGCAACTGGCGAAAGGGGAAATCAAGGATTTCCCGGAACTGGCTATCGGGATGGAACAGTTTAAAGGACTGGCTTTCGTCAATGATTCGGTCATGGCGAACTGGGAGGATTTCAGCCGCAAACTGCTGACCCATGTCAATCCGTATACCGGCCTGGCCTGGAAAGACGATCCAGCCCTGATCAGCATCAGCCTGATCAACGAAAACACTATTTTTTCCGTCACCGGGCAGAACCCTGTTGTAGTCCAGGTTTACGACCGTCTTTTCAACGCCTGGCTGCAGGATAAAAAGCTCAATTCCGCATCGGATGAAGAAAAAGCGGCGTTGAAGAAACGCTTTCTCGCAGAGGTATATAACCGCGCCTATGCCGGAATGTCACAATTCCTCCGCAGCCTGGGCGTCAAACAGCCGCTGACCGATCAGAATATGTGGTCAACCGTAAATATGAGCCTGATGCGGCAGCATTATGATTATGTTGACAACCACGGCTACTGGGACCACCCGAGTTTTCCAGTCAACCGGTGGCGTATGCCTTTCGGATTCTCAAATAAAAGCGATATCGGCAAATTTGCGGCAATGCCGCTGTACGATGGTCCGTCGCGCCTGTTCGGCAAGCCGATGATGTTTAC
>CAIJKT010000225.1 GCA_903821255.1 uncultured Lentisphaeria bacterium
CAAAATTTAATTATAATCTTGCTCATCTGAATCAATTGCAGATAAGCCCACAGGCAATTCTGGCGGCTCCAGGCGATAATGTAAAGATTACTCTCACTGCACCCGCGGTCAAGGAAATTACCGTAAGAACCTTTACTTCGCCGGACAGTACGCTGCCTGAGTCGGAACGTAAAATCAAGCCCGGAGTATTCTCTTTTCAGGTACCGTCCGACGCCAGGAGCAGTTTCAGGATGGAATTCGGGATTGACGGCAACAAAGTCTGCAAGAATCTTTATCTGCAACTGGCCGAACGCCGGGAGGTGGATGAACTTAATGCAATGGCGGCTTTGTGTCAGGCCGGAAAGCCTCTTCACATTCTGGTGATTGGCGACAGCTTGACCGACTACCACCGGAGACGCAATTACATTGCCATGGTTGACGGTCTGCTGGAAAAATACCACCCGGGCAAAGTGAGTTTTCGCAACGCGGCCTGCGGCGGAGATTTCATTACCAAAGTCTGTGAACGACTGGAAGACAAAAGCGGTTCCGCATATCGTTCATACATGTATAAAGCACTGCTGTCGCCCATGCCGGATACAGTCATGGTGGTTCTGGGCGCCAACGACACTAAAGTATCCAGCGAAAGCAATTATCAGACGCCGCAGGTAACTGCGGCGGAACAGGATAAACGCTATCGCCAGTTGATTGAATTTCTGCATGGCAAAGGAGTGCGCCGCATTACGCTGTTCAACTGCCTGTCCTTTGACGCTGAACGCATGAAAAAGGCTGTTTCCGCCGCTGTCTCTCAGAATAAAAAACACAATCTCTTCGCGGTGGATGAAAAAATCCGTGATTTTAATACCGTGCTCAGCAGACTGGCGGCAGAATATAAACTTGACATAGTTGATCTTTACAATGCCAGCCGTCAATGTCCGGATAAAAATACCCTCTTCGTTGATGGCGTGCACCTTTCGGAGAAAGGGCAGCTTTTCATGACCAGGCAAATATTGGAATATTTAATCAACCATAAATATGAATAATCTGTTTAAACCATACTTAAAGCTATTTTAATTACGGTATTTAGCGTGCACAGATTTCAGCGACAACTTCGCGGTCGTCGAAGTGGGTGTGGATGCCGTTCTGCTCCTGATAATTTTCATGCCCTTTGCCGGCAATGCGACAGTTCCATCTTATTTGTCCTTCAACAGTTTGGACTTATTTACGGCAGCTTGTTCTTCGTTTCCATTTTTCAGCCGTTTACGAGCCAGAGCGATGGCTTTGTGGAGTTTCGCTTGCAGCAAATCTTTTGATGGCAGTTCCACCAGATATTCGGCGACATGAATGCCCGAACCGCCCAGTTCCAGCAATTCGATTTGTTCCTGTTTCCTGCCGGCGCAGAGGATCATGCCGATGGGTGAATTCTCGCCCGGCTGACGCTCATATTTATCCAGCCAGCGCAAATATAATTCCCTCTGTCCTTTGTGTTCATGACGGAAATTTTCGAGTTTTAGCTCAATCGCAACCAAACGGCGCAAACGGCGATGGAAAAATAACAGGTCGAGATAAAAATCATCTCCGTCCAGTGTAATCCGTTTCTGCCGGGCGGCAAAGGTGAATCCAACGCCAAGCTCCAGGATAAATGCTTCCATATCACGCAGGATGGCAGCTTCCAGGTCTTTTTCCTGAAAGGCACCGGAGAGTCCGAGGAAGTCCAGAAAATAGGGATCACGGAAAACCAGATCGGGGGTAAGCTTGTCCTCATCACGGAGAGCGTCAAGTTCGATACGGGCCAGTTCCTCCGGCTTTTTGGAGAGAGCAGTACGCTCGTAGAGCATGGTGCCGATCTTCTGGCGCAAAGTACGAACGCTCCAGCGTTCAATCCGGCACATCTCGGCGTAAAAATCGCGCTGAAGTGGTCTCTCAAGAGGAAGAAGCTCCCGGAAATGCGACCAGCTTAATGTTTGCGACAGTGTGGCAATAATCTTCTGGTCAGGAAAGACC
>CAIJKT010000226.1 GCA_903821255.1 uncultured Lentisphaeria bacterium
ATTTTCAATTTTCAATTATTCTTTTATATATAGTAATTTTGTCAACTAGAACTGCAAGAATAAGGTCAAATAGTGCTATTTTAAGACACAATATTTTTCGAATGAAATGAACGAAATTTTTCAGAATGAATTTCTATAACTTGTTTTTTACGGAGAAAAAAATGCTATTTTTTTTTAATGCCTATTGACAATAGATAGCCCGTATACTATAATTATGTATAGTTATATAGACACTTAAAAAAATGGTATTAATGATGGTAACAGAAAATGTAGCAACACCGCTTTATCTTCAGATAAAAGATGAGATAAAAAATCTCATTAATATGGGCAAGCTGAAGGAAGGCGACAAAATACCTTCGGTGAGTGACATAACGCAAAAATACGGAGTCAGCCCGATTACTGCGGTGCGCGTGTTTAAAGAGCTGAGCAGGGAAAATTACGCCAGTCACGAAAAGGGGAAAGGATATTTTGTTTGCTCGCGTCAGGAGGAGAATTCACGGCGTAAACTTCACGGGGTAATCGGCTGCATGATCCGGCCTTATCGCCCGACAACATCATACGATAATTATTTTAATGAAATAAACGCTGGTATTCAGAAAGAATGCATGAAGCGTAATTTTGATACGCTTTATCCGGGCTTTTGCTTTGACTTGAATAATCCTAATCTGTCCCCGCAGGCAATTACAAAGCTGGAACAAGCTATTCTGCCCGTGGCGGAACGCGCTGACGGACTTATTCTGGACGAGAGAATTCCAGACAGAGTGCTGGAGAAAATCGTTGACAAACTGAAAATACCTCACATTCTGGTTTTTCGTCAGAGCAGCAACCCGAATATTAAATCACTAGTCCCTGCATTCAGTGAAGGGACTAAAAAAGCCATCGAACTTGCGGTCAAGAGCGGGTATAAGAATTTTATCCTATGCAATCACTATGTTTTGCATCCGACAATTAATTCAGCAATGGATTCAGCACAAAGCAGACTATTTGAATTGATGAAAAAAGATACTCAGCTTCGTTCCGTTCTGGTTGAAAATTGTTTTGCGAAAGATTTTGATATGATGGGGCAAATTATGTCGGCATATGACAAATTCAAAGCTAACAATCGTAAAACGCTCATTTTCTGCGTCACTGACGGCATTGCCCGGTATGTTTGTGATGAAATGGAGAAGCGGGGATTAAGTATCGGTTCAGACCTGGGGCTGCTGGGCGTTGGCGGATTTAACTACACAACGATGAAAAAACCGGAAATAGCCACAGTGGACACCAAGCCATTTGAACTTGGACAACTGGCAGCAGAATGGATTTTTCAGGAAATAAATCAACAAACGGAGGCAGTTAATGAAATTGTTCCAAGATTCGAATTAAAGTTAGGTGACACTTTTTAAATTTTAAGATAGACATAATATAAAAAAGGTATTGTAAAAATGAATAAAAAGAAATCTTCTTTATCAAGCCCCATTTTCACACTCATAGAATTGCTGGTTGTCATTGCTATTATTGCTATTCTTGCATCCATGCTGCTGCCGGCGCTGAATAAGGCGCGTGAGTATGCCAAGGCAAGTGGCTGTGTCAGCAATTTAAAGCAGATGGGAACCGGCATTGTCATGTATGCAAACGATAACCGGGACTATGTCCCTTTCTGCTATACCGCCGCTGGCACATGGGGGCTAAATAAAACCTGGGCTGATTTACTGGCGCCCTATGTTAATGAAAAATATAATACAGTAGCAGGACAATATTATTATATTAAAGGAGTTTATGCATGTCCATCCCCCCGCGAACCCGGGGATTCAGGCGGTTCTGCTGCCATGACGAGTTACTGCTATGCCACAGTTAGCGGGTGGAGTACCAGAAGTCTGGGAGTAAACCTGACACAGATAAGTAAAAAATTCAAGTTGACATCAGTAGGTATTCTTGCAGATTCCGCGTTTCTTGGTAATGCCTCAGTCTTTACGGTGGCTCAAAATATCCGC
>CAIJKT010000227.1 GCA_903821255.1 uncultured Lentisphaeria bacterium
CACTGGCAATCTTAGTCATCAGATTGTCACCGCAGTATCCGGACTTCCTGTTCCTGGCGTTCCATTCTTCCATCTGGATTCCCGTCAGTACTATCGCTGTCTCTGGTGCCTGGGGGCTTGTGGTTTCGTCATCTACACCGGGCTCTTCTGATGCTAGTTGAATCACATGACCGTTCTGTTCTGTCTGAACTTTAATGGTAATGTGTGTCGTTTGCATCCGTCTTTCCGGCGTTATACTGTAGTGCATGGTGGGAACGGAAGGAGCTGCTGTCTTCGGACCCGTCCGGCCGGTTGAGTCTTCATTCAGCGGTTCCTCCCGCGTTATTATGGACGACCCGCTTACCCGCCCTTCCGGGGAGTTGTTGCGGATCACATTGATGACACTGATGACGTGGTCATCACTCTGTGTCGTTCTGGAACTCATTGTCATGGACGTCCGGGTATCGGCGCTGTCATATACCGATACCGTCGTTCCGATGGTGACATGCCTGTCCGGTGTCTGCAGAACTCCGGCGGCAGTCCGGTTAGTGACGGTGTCCAGGTTAAGCGCAGGATACGGATGGCCGGTCCGCCTCTGCGTGGAACCCTTGACTGTCTCTTTCCGGTCATGCTGTCCGCTGTTCTGTTCCTGGTTTGAAACAGTGGCAGTGTCAGCATTCGATGAAACCGCGGTTTCATTTATTCCCGGTAATTCCGGCTGGAGCATTCCGGGTGGACATACATAGCACACAGGCGACTGCGCGGTCAGCCCGGCCATATTTGTTTTCTTTCTACGTCTCATCCCTGTACTCCGGATCTGATGGCTTGGGCAACTTCGGACAGTCTGAAGAGTTTTCGACGTCCGATGGGGTAGGCGACTAAACGTTGATCTTTACATAGCCGCCAGACCGTTACACGGCTGATGCCGATGAACTTGCATACGTCCTTTATGGCAGAGAAGCCTTCAACCGCTACCTGCGGAGCTACTGTTGCATTGCCGGCGGTGATCGCCTGCGATGCCTTTTCTATTTGTTCTATTGAGATCTCCGGTTCAAACAGCTTTTTCATCAAGCCGCTGCGTACAGCATCAATATCCTGTTTCATTATAAGCCCTCCATGGGTTTTTCTTTATGCTAAATATTATAGAATATTTCTGGAGGTTTGTCAATGTAAATGTATTGCGCTAAACATGTTATGATCTAGTTATCATAACATGTTATCTTATTCAGCAAAGTGCAGCATTGCTCAAGAGGAAAGGCAATCATTATGACCAATGTTCAATGTATTAAGATTTCAATCTTTTGAATTTATAAAGATTAATAATGTTATTGCTAATAACACACCTTGTAACTCCTACCACTTATCGGCCTCCTCACTGAGCTCAGCTTGAGCGGGAAGGCTGATTTTTACGATCAATTTGAAAGGATTTTCAGAAAAGTTTTATTCTGAACAATTTTTTATCTGGTTCACGGATTGTAAACACCATTAAAATTATTTGGGTTGCCGGGATAGAAATCAATAACTAAAGGTGGTCAGGTGGTGGCAAAAGAGAGAGAAAGTTGTCACGGGGCGGGTTTATAATGCCGAAAACAGCAAATGACTCACGCCGGAGGGGTGTTTTCCGCGCGTAAGGCTGATGGACGACAGTGCTGGCTTGGCTTCGTGAGAAAAGTGATCAGGCCGCCGGCACCGGCCGATATAAGTACTGCTGGAACTCGGCGAACACCCGGCCGATCTCCTCCGGCCTGCCGAGATCGCTCACGGCATCAGCGATGGAGTTGTGGTATTTCAGCTTTAACAGCGGCGTCAGTTTGTCCTGGTCCAGCTCATCAACGCCGACAGTCACATAATGCGACAGCACAAAGTCAATGAACGACTGCTGCTTCGTATTGAAGAGGCTGCCGATGGCATTTCTGGCACTGTCCGCCCGTTCCGCACGGGTCAATGGCGGCAGCGCAACCTGGATAGACGCTGAACACCGCATCGCCCATAACAAGGTGATGGTCATCGACGGCCAGACCGTCATCACCGGCAGCTTCAACTTCACCAAGTCCGCCGAAACCGGGAACGCCGAGAACCTGCTGGTCATCCGCAGTCCGGAGCTGGCCGGGAAGTATGCGGAGAACTGGAAGAAACATCTGGAGCATTCAACGGTTTACGAGAGCAACCGCTGAGTATATACTGGCAGCATACTGGTAAACTACCCGCAACCTTAGGGAAAAATTTCCCTAAGGTCTGCCTGACACATAAAAAAAAATCCAGCGGACACAAAACTGCGCCTGCCGGAGTTTAGCAATACTGTATCGGATCGTCAGACCTTGGCGGCGGTATAATCGGCATTGCTGACAAACGCGGTCAGGCTGCGGCCGTCGGCGGTCTGGGCCTTGAACGCATAACGTTCCTTGCCTTTGATACCGTAGACGACTTTCTTGGTTACTTCGGCCTGGACTTTCTTCTTCGCTTTCACGTCGTAGAATGAATGCTTCATTTGACCATTCTCCTGAGTTGGTTGTTGTTACTCGCCCGGACTTGACCAGGCTGACTGAATAAAAGTAGTCGCAAAACCGAGTAATGCAAATAATTAAATCATCTTTTCGGACTGGACTGAGTATTGACAGACATATCCTTTGAAGCCGACTTTGACAATATCTTATCAAGGTATTTGGGAACTGCTCCCTTTGGTTTTTTCATAATCGTCTGGTA
>CAIJKT010000228.1 GCA_903821255.1 uncultured Lentisphaeria bacterium
GAACACGATCTCCATCAGCCGGTTGATGATGTCGTGAATTTCCTGCTGGAGCGGCAGATTGAACCCTTCGACGTGATTGATGCCTTTGGCGTCATCGTAAGTGTGGCAGATTTTTCCGACCAGATCGCGCAGATAGTCGCTGGGCAGGACGGATAATCTATGACTGCAATATCTGTCTTTCATCTTAATTCTCCAAGGTTGCTGCTGGGTTGCGCTACTCTATATTTTGAACTTGTTCTCTGATTTTTTCCAGTTCGGTTTTGAAATTTACGACGAGCGGGGAGATTTTACAGCCTGCCGCTTTATTGCCGAGAGTGGTGATTTCCCTGCCCATTTCCTGCATCAGGAAATCAAGGCTTCGCCCGGCGGACTTTCCGGCGGCGTCAAGGAACCCTTCAACCTGCTGGACATGGCTCCGCAGGCGGGTGATTTCTTCGGTAACATCCGATTTGTCAGCATAAATAATGATTTCCCGCAATATCCGGTCGTCGTCGCAGGGAACGGGAAGCTGCGCATTCTTCAATTTTTCCAGGATTTTAGCTTTCTGTATTTCCGGTATATCCGCGGCTTCCTGCTCAACGGTGTCAATGATGCTTTTAAGGTAATTCATGCGCTGCGTCAAGTCTGCTTTCATCGCGGCCCCTTCGCTCGCGCGCATTTTTTGAAACGCGGCCAGGGCCTTTTCGACGGCTTCAGTGAAAGTATGCTCAATTTCAGGGAGGTTGAAATCATGCAGCGGCTGTTCGATCACGCCGGGAATCGCAAGCAGATCGCGGAGCTGAATGTCGCCGCCGAGTTTGAGCAGGGATTGCATTTCGCGGCATTTCTCCGTCAGCGACTCGAGCAGCGTACAGTTGAGCTTGACCGACCCGGCAGCGAAACTTTCTTCGACAGTCATATCAACGCGCGCGGAAATAGCGCCGCGGCTGATCTTATCGGAAATCAGCTTTCTGAGCAGCGGTTCATAACCGGTCAGTTCCCGCGGCAATGCCGACCTGATTTCAAGCTGTTTGCGGTTGACGGCGGAAATCTCCACGACGAAACTGATGCCGCTTTTGGAATTGGACGCACCGCCCTTGCCGAACCCAGTCATACTGTTCATATTCAATCACCTTAAAGTAGAGAACTTCCGGGCCTACTGCACCGAGTTCTGGTTCAAGTCGCTTTCATCCATTTCCTGTCCGAAGACCGGAGTCCAATCCGCAAATTCAGCGCTGCCGACGCCGCAAACCACAATTTTCCTGCCTTTCGCAAGTGATTCCCAGACAAAAGAAGTTTGAAGCGGAAACGCCTTGAGCCTGGTGACGGTTTCCGGTTTAAGCGTTCCCATGGGGTCGAAATCCAGCGGAAATTTGGTTTTTACGGCCTGCGGAACGTCGAAACGTACCCGGTTGCGCTGTTCAGTTGACAGATAAAGCATATTGTTCATGACATACCTTGCCGCGGAGTCATAAGCTGCAATCCGGTTGTATTCCTTAGTCTGATAGGTTTTGCGGATCAGGCGGTACGGGCTCCAGTTAAACAACCGGTTGTCGCTGGTGCCGAACACGACAAACGCCTCTTTCTCGCCCGGCACCACCCAGGCGATACAAACCTGGGAGGTTACGCCGCAGATGACAGATGTTTTGGCACCGGAATAAGTGCCCAGGATATTTTCCGCCATAATCACCGGCTTATTGAAACGGATATACTCCTGCTGAATGACATCCAGGTCTTTGGCGTTTTTCAGCACATACTTTCTGGCGCTGATAACCGCCTGTTCCCGGTAATAATCGTCCGACTGGCAGGAAACCAGAAATATCGAAACGCCGACCAAAAGCAATCCTGTCGCGGTTGACACTAATTTTTTCATTACTTGCTCTTATAGGTTTATAGTTTAAATCAGGCTAAATATAATCTTTATATCTCTATAATGCCAGCAGGCAACCGTCAAAGCGGCAAGGAATTTTACATTGCAGGAACGTCTTTATGGAAAAAACAGGCGGATAAATGCGAATCATCGCCGGCCGGTTCAAGCGCCGGAGTCTGCCGGCTGCAGATATCTTTGGCCAGAGGACAGCGCGGATGAAAAGCGCAGCCGGGCGGCGGCGCGAGCGGCGACGGCACATCGCCGGGAAGAACAATCCGTTTCCTGCCGGTTTCACGTTCAACTGCCGGCACCGCGGAAAGCAAGGCTTTAGTGTAGGGGTGTGCCGGATTGGCGCATATTTCCGAACTTTTCCCGCTTTCGACGATCTTGCCCAGATACATGACCAGAATGCGGCGGCTGATGTGTTCCACCACCGCCAGATCATGAGCAATGAACAGAAACGCGATCCCGGTGTTTTTCTGAATATCCATCAGCAGATTAATGATCTGGGCCTGAACGCTGACGTCGAGCGCGGAAACCGGCTCGTCCGCGATAACCAGTTTCGGGTTCACCGCCAGCGCTCTGGCGATTCCGATACGCTGCCGCTGGCCGCCGCTGAACTGATGCGGATAGCGATGCATCACCTCTTCGCCCAGCCCGACCATTTCCAGGAGCTCGCCAACGCGCTGAATCCGTTCTTCGCGATTCAGTTCAGTATGCAGTTGCAGAATTTCATTCAGCGCGGAGAATATTGTCATCCGGGGGTTAAGCGAACCGTAAGGGTCCTGAAAAATCATCTGAAAGTTACGGCGGGCGCGCCGCAGTTCCGCGCCTTTCAGCCGGCCTATTTCCACGCCGCCGATGCGGAATGTTCCTTCTTTAGGGTCTTCCAGCCTGACCAGAGTCCGTCCCAGCGTGCTTTTGCCGCAGCCGCTTTCACCGACCAGCCCGAGCGTTTCGCCGGACTCCAGTTGAAACGATACTCCGTCCACCGCGCGGACGTGCCGCGTCGGGCTGAACCAGCCGTCCCTGACCGGATACCATACCTTCAGATTTTCAACTTCAAGCAATGCCATTTTTGATGTTTTCTGTCCAGAATTTATTTTGTCTCTATATCTTTACTCTTCATGGTGCGGTTTTCAAGAGGAAAAAGCCATTAAGCCGGTAAAAATAAACAAGAAGTGCGCAGACCGGAGGGAACTGGACAGCCGTCAGCGGAAGTTGTTAAGCAATGGTTGAGATTGCCCGGAGATTCTCTATGGACTGGAGATGAACAGGGTTTCCGTCACTTTCAAAATACCGGATAATCTTGCAGGCATCGAAGGAATCGCATAACGCGCAATTATCGAGTTTCTTTGAAATAACGCAACAGTTCCGTATTTCACATTCATTGCCGCAGCGGTTGCCGGATGAATGGCATCCGGGGCATTGAAATTTCTCCCGGACGGCAGCCGGGCTTAATCCGGATTCAAGCGCAATGTCTGATAGAATTCCGCTCAATTCGGCATCTTTAAAGAGGTTGGCAAGCTGGCATTCGCCACAAACAGTACCGCACGCGCCAATTTCCATAGATTTGTATTCCCCAAAATTAACATTCGTAATACTCTTTTAAGAAAAGAACTGATAAACCGCGTTTTGTCAATAGGCCATTATAGTAAAACAGCAAAAAAGAATGAAACTAAAATTTAAAAATTGAAGAAGTCCAACAGCCGTCGTGTCACCAGTTGCTCGATGAATAGTCACCGGCGCGAGGCGCTTTCCTTATTTTTCGATTGTAA
>CAIJKT010000229.1 GCA_903821255.1 uncultured Lentisphaeria bacterium
CCAGCGTTTACATTACTCAGGACATCGGCACCACCCTGAAAAAATACGAAGATTACAAGCCGGACTCCCAGATCTGGGTCGTCGGCGATGAGCAGATACTGCATTTCAATATGCTCTTTGCGATACTGAAGAAAATGGGTTATTCGTGGGCGGACAACCTGTTCCACCTGGTATACGGCATGGTCAATCTGCCGACCGGCAAAATGAAGAGCCGCGAGGGAACGGTAGTTGATGCTGACGATCTTTTCAATGAAATGGTCGAACTCGCCAAAGACGCCGCCCGCGAAAGGTGCGGCGATGAGGTTTCCGAAGAGGAAATCGCCGCACGGTCTGAAATCATCGGGATGGGCGCGTTAAAATTCATGCTCTTGAAATTCAACCCGAAAACCACGATGACTTTCGATCCCCAGGCTTCGGTGAAATTTGAGGGCGATACCGGCCCCTATGTGCAATACGCCTGCGCCCGCATCAATTCGATCGAGCGCAAAAGCATTGAACGCGGCATCAAGTGTGACGACAGTCCGGACTGGTCGCTGCTGACGAAAGATGAGGAAAAAGCGCTTTCCATTGCCGCTTATTTCTATCCGGAAGCTCTGCTGGAAGCGGCGGCGAAGAAAGACAATTCGGTGCTGGTGGAATATCTGCTTGACCTGGCCAAAGCATTCAACCGCTTCTATCGCGAATGCCCCGTGCTGGCCGCGGATGACGAAAACCTCCGCAAATCGCGTCTGGCGCTGTGCTCCAGAATCAGAACCATCCTGACCGACGGCCTGAATACCCTGACCATCGGCGTACCCGAAGCAATGTAACAGATGAACTGTTAAGTCAGGCTGTTTTTAATATGGGAAAAGCATTTCATATCATAATTGAAGGCCGTGTCACCGGGGTCGGTTTCCGCTATCTGGCGATGGATTACGCGGAACAGTTCAGTTCGCTGAAGGGCTATATCCGCAACATCGGTTACGGACAGGTCGAAGCGGTGGTTCAGGGCGAACCTGATGAAGTCGAACAGATGGTGCAATGGCTGCGCCGCGGCCCGGATTCCGCGCGCGTTGACCAGTTTCGAATCAATCCGGTTCCGCTAAGCGATACTCTCGACAGTTTTTCCATCAGATAACTTTGCCAAAGCATCTTTCCGGATATACATTAACCCCCTGATAAACAGGAGATTTACATTATGTCCGAAAAAATATTGATGATACTGGCGGAAGGGTTCGAGGAAACCGAAGCGATTGCAGTCGCGGATGTGCTGCGCCGCGCCGGGCTGGATTTAACCCTTGCCGGGCTGACGGCGCAACTGGTGACCGGAGCGCACAGGATCGCGGTCAAAGCCGACTGCGTGCTGGCGGAGATAAAGCCGTCTGATTTCGATGCTGTGGTATTGCCCGGCGGCATGCCCGGCTCGACGCATCTGCGCGAAAGCGATGCGGTGATGCAGGCGGTAAAAACGATTTACGGCAAAGGCGGGATTGCCGCCGCCATCTGCGCCGCGCCGATTGCGCTGGCGCGTGCCGGAGTTCTTGACGGCAAAAAAATCACCGCGTATCCCGGGTTTGAACAATATTTTGAAAAATCTGATTACACCGGGCAACTCACGCAAGTTGACGGGAAAATCATTACCGGCAAAGGCGCCGGCGCGGCATTCGAATTCGCCGCCAGAATTGTCGAGGCGTTCGGCAGGGGTGAGCAGGTAAAGACGATCCTCGCCAACATGTTTGTAAAATGACTGGAGCATCTTAATGAGTTTTGAATTAACCGGCAAATGCCAGTTTTCCCGCGCCCGTTCAGGTATCGTGCACACGCCGCATGGCGACATCCATACTCCGGTATTCATGCCGGTGGGCACCCGCGGCTCGGTAAAGGCCATGTCGCCCGATGAAGTCGAAGCGCTCGGCGCGGAAATCATCCTCGGCAACACCTATCACCTGTTTCTGAAGCCCGGGCTGGACATCATTCGCGGGGCAGGGGGACTGCATGAATTCAGCGGCTGGAAACGGCCGATCCTGACCGACAGCGGCGGCTTCCAGGTGTTCAGCCTGTCAACCCTGCGCAAGATTGAGAAGGACGGCGTCTGGTTCGCCTCGCATATTGACGGCACCCGGTTTTTTCTGGGCCCGAAAGAGTCAATGCTGATCCAGCGCACGCTGGGTTCGGATATTGTCATGGCGTTTGATGAATGCACCCCGTATCCGTGCGAATATGAAGCGGCAAAAAAATCCCTGGAAATCACTACCCGCTGGGAACAGATTTCGCGGGAGCAGCCGCTGAATCCGGGGCAGCAGTTGTTCGGCATTGTTCAGGGTTCGACTTACCGTGATCTGCGGGAGCGCTCCGCCGAAGAACTCATTAAAATCGGATTTGAAGGCTATGCGGTCGGCGGCCTGAGCGTCGGCGAGCCGGAAGCGTCAATGTATGAATGTCTCGACTGGGTCATTCCTGTGCTGCCTGAAGATAAACCGCATTACCTGATGGGCGTCGGTACTCCGAAGCAACTGGTGGAGGCCGTGGCGCGCGGGGTCGATATGTTTGATTGTGTGATCCCCACGCGACTGGCCAGACACGGCAGCGCGTTTTTGTCCGACGGCTCCTGTCTGCCGGTCAAAGCCGGCCGCTACAGCGCGGACTTCGGGCCGATTGACGAGAAATGCGGCTGCTATGCGTGCAGCAAATTCTCCCGCGCCTACATCCGTCATCTGCTGAATGTCGGGGAAATCCTGGGAATCCGGCTGGTGACGATCCACAACCTTTACTATTACCTGAACCTGATGCGCCGTATCCGCGAGGCGCTGGCGGCCGGTACTTTCGGCCAGTTCCGCGCTACTTTCAGTGAACCTGAGAATATTAATATTTCTGATAGAACAAGCACCATTTAAAGGAAATTGTATCATGAAATTTGAAACGGGATTCTTTGACAACGGGGTTTTGCAGCGCAATGAAAAGGATTGCTGCGAACAGAATTTTAACGGCACCTGCAAATCTGCCGGAATTGTTCTGGTTTCGGTGCTGAAAAAAGGTAAAATCGTTGCCGGATTATCGCGGATGAAAGCAGGCTGCTCGGCAAAAGGCAAATTCTCAGGAACCGTGTCCGGAGTTCCCGCCGGCGGCCCTTATGATTTCCAGTTTTCGATTGCGGACGGCAGCGGCAAAGAGCATGAGCCTGTGACAGTAAAAAATATTCTGGTCGGCGATTTGTGGATACTGGCCGGACAATCCAATATGCAGGGGTGCGGGCGCATGGAGCATGCGCTGGCATCTGAAAAGAATGTCAGGGCATATTATATGAATAATCGCTGGGATGTCGCGCAAGATCCCATTCACAATTTTTATCAGGCCTGCGCTCCGGTGCATGGCGGCAATCCGGAAATAAGGACCAGCAAAAATCCGGTCACCGGCGTCGGCCCCGGCGTGGCATTCGGCCATAAAATGTGGAAAAACACCAAAGTCCCGCAAGGGTTGATTGCCTGCGGCCACGGCGGAACCAGTATGGAGCAATGGGACCCGGCGAAGAAAAAACTCGGCGACCACAGCCTGTACGGCGCCGCGATCAACCGCCTGAAACGTCTCGGCGGCAAAACCGCAGGCATTCTATGGTATCAGGGATGCAATGAAACGAGTGCGGCGCTTCATCCGCTTTATACGAAACGGATGCAGAATCTGGTCAGTAATTTCAGGAAAGACGCAGGCAATCCGGCGCTGCCGTTTGTTATGGTTCAACTCGGCAGATATTCCGGTATCGGCTGCTCCGTCTCCTGGGATTCCGTCCGCGAACAGCAGCGGGTGCTGCCGGGGAAAATCAGGAATCTGCTCACTGTTCCGGCAATCGACCTGGAACTTGACGATCCGATCCACATTTCCGGCGAAAGCCAGCATGTGCTGGGCAAGCGTCTGGCCGGCGCGATGACTCATCTGGTCAGCGGCGGCAAAAAAGGCAAAGCCCCGGTTGAATTGAAATCAATCAAAATCACTCAGGATGCTGTAACCAGAAATGCAGTTATAATTGTCAGTTTCAAGCATGTTGACGGAAAACTTGCCGCCGCGGGCCGTCCCGCCGGTTTCTCTCTTTTCGCCGGCGACGCTCCGGTATTCGGAATTTTCAAAGTGGCGTTGAAAAAGAATGACGTCATTATTTATACTTCCATTTATTCAAGAGATTTTGTTAATAGTAAATTATGTTATGGCGCCGGCCTGGACCCGTACTGCAATATCACTGATGAACGTGGCAGGCCGCTCCCGGCTTTTTCCGCCAATATGCGGTCAAATGCCCGTCCGGTCATGAACTTCGTCAGTGAATTTGAAGTGAGTGCGCCGGTCTATGTTCAGGAATCCAGAGAGAATATGAAATATCCGGCTAAAAGCAAAGCTCCGGCTTTCCGCAAAGCGGATTTCAATGCGTTTTATGTGTCGCATCCTGACAGAGAGAAATTGGCGGACGGGAAAAATAAAATATTCTATTTCAGATGCCGGATCAAATGCGGCGAAGCCATGGATCTTAATTTCCTGCTCGGCTATGACGGCCCGGTGAAAATGTTCTGCGACGGCAAAGAGATTTATTGTGATATGAAAGGCACGAATCCGATTATCAGGGATCACCATAAAGCGCCCTGCTCGCTCGGTAAAGGCGCGCATGAGATTGTTATTGCTCTTGCTTCAAACTGCGGTGCTGCCTGGGGGATTTGTTTGCGGGCTGAGCGTGCCGGCGGTAAAAAAACAGATATGCTGCCGGCCGCGATTCCGGTGTAAGGAGCTGTAAAGAAATAAACTTTACAAGTTTTGCGAAATATCCCGGGGTCATTCTTTTTTCTTTTGCATTGATGATTTCAGCCAGTCGGGGGCTCCGGGGTAGAGGGTGATCGTCTGGCTGCCCGGTCCGAAATCCTTGCGGGTGTAGAGCGTCACCGGGGCGGTGCCGGGATCGTACATGCCGATCTCCGCGGCGGCGGCTTTGGTCAGATCAATGATTCTGCCGTCCACATAGGGGCCGCGGTCGTTGATGCGCACCACCACGCGCCGTTTATTGCGCTCGTTGACCACCAGCACGATGGTGCCCAGCGGCAGGGTCTTGTGCGCGGCGGTATAAAACGGCCCCGGCAGAAACCATTCGCCGGAGGCGGTGCGCTGGAAATAGAACCCTTTGCCGTAATACGAGGCGATGCCGTCTTCGCAGTAGTACCATTTGCCCCAGTCAAAGGCGGGCGTGCAATAGTGGTAGTAAAGTCCGCCAAGCGCCAGGACGAAAATCAGGAACATCCGTCTGGCCGCGACGGAGGCGTCGCATCTTTTGCCGACAACTTCGCCGATCCGCCAGGGGATGATGAACATGAAGCGGATGATTTTGCCGGCGCCGCGAAAAAAATCAGCCACCGCCCGGCAGAACTTTTCACAAAATTCGATTTTGCCGATGGCGCCCCAGGTCTCCGCAATGGCGGTAAGCGTAAACGCGATAATCGTGACGGTCAGCTTAACGGTAAAGCGGCTCAGCAGCCAGATGACTTTGGCGGTAAAATCAATTATCGGCATTATGCTGCCGCTCTTCTTCGTATTGTTATCGGACATGGCGCTCCATTTGCATTGTCAGGTTCATTCCGGCGTTTCCTCCGGCACCAGATCGGCGGTTATTTTCCGGATGGCCCTCTTATTCGTTTAAGTTGCATGTATTCATGTAATTGCTTATCGACACGGTCGGCCACAATGCGCAAGGCCATTTCCCGCATTGCTGTTATATTTCCCTTGCGGAAGAAATTTTCAACCGCCTCTCTCGACCGTTCGGGAGTGTAGACCTTCCCTTCACTTAATCTTTGCAGCAATTCATCGGGTGTGAGGTCAAC
>CAIJKT010000230.1 GCA_903821255.1 uncultured Lentisphaeria bacterium
AGGACGGCGGCGGCATCTCCTCCAACGTCGGCGATTACGACTACTATCTCAGCCGCAGAGTCGCTTCCGCCGCCCAGAAGAAGGACACGGAAAAAGGCGCATCCTCAAAAACGGAGCCGGCGGCTGCCGCGAATAAGCCGCGCAAGCTGAAATTCAGCGAAAAACTGGAACTGGAGACGATTGAAGAAAAAATCCTCGAAGCCGAAACTGAAGTAAGCCGCATTGAGAATCTTTTTGCCTCGCCGGATTTCTTCGAGAAACACGGCTCCCGCAGCGCCGGACTGCACACCGAACTGAATACAGCCAAAACTTCGCTGGAAAAACTATACGCCCGCTGGGAGGAGCTTGAAAAGATCAAGCTGGCAGCGGAGACAAACTAGTCCATTTACGCACAGCGGTTATTTCAATTCAACCAGATTATTGTCTTTCACGTCGGCTTTCTGCTGTGTGGTGTAAAGCTTCAGATAAGTGCCGCCTTGCGCCATCAATTCATCATGCGTTCCGCACTGGTCGATCCGCCCGTCGCGCAGCACCACTATTTTGTCCGCGTTGCGGATGGTGGACAGCCGGTGTGCGATAATGATGGTGGTGCGCCCTTTCATCATGGTGTCAAGCGCCTGCTGCACCAGCTTTTCCGAAACCGTGTCCAGGGCGCTGGTGGCTTCATCCAGAATCAGGATTGCCGGATCTTTCAAAAGCGCCCGGGCAATCGCCAGACGCTGTTTCTGTCCGCCGGACAGGCTGGCGCCGTTTTCGCCCAGCAGAGTATCATATCCGTGCTCAAGTTTGCCGGCAAATTCGGCGACATTGGCCTTTTCGGCGGCTTGGATTACTTCCTCCTCGCTGGCGGAAGCCCGCGAATAAGCAATATTTTCGCGGAGCGAGCCGCTGAACAAAAAGGGTTCCTGCAATACCACGCCGATATTGGCGCGGTAGGATTCCTGTGAATATTGACGGATGTCAGTGCCATCCACTTTAATGCAGCCGCTGCAGACGTCATAGAACCGCAGCAGCAGATTGCTGATAGTTGATTTGCCGCACCCGGAAGGGCCGACCAGCGCCACTTTTTCGCCGGGCTTGATTTCCAGCGTCATGTTCCGGATTACCGGCGCATCGCGATAGCTGAATGACACATTCTCAAAACTGATATTGCCTTTAAAACGGCCGGCGGTAATCGCATCGGGCTCATCTTGGATTTCCGGAATGACCCGCAGCAGTTTGACAATGCGCTCCGCGCCGGCCATCCCCTGGGACAGCGTATTGACCTGCGAGGCCAGGGCCGCTATCGGCCCGATCTGCAGGCCGACATAAGTATAGAATGCCACAAACTCGCCGATAGTGAAATCGGGAGGGCTGACCTCATTGATTCCAAGTCCGATAATTATAAGATAAGTAATCACCGCCAGCGTTTCATAGGATCCCTGGCAAATGTTGCCTGTTTTATTGATATTAACCGCAATATCCAGCGTCGGACGCATTGAAGTGAAAAACTGGCGGCGTTCGGAACGTTCCTTGGAAAATGACTTAACCACTTTTATTCCGTTGATGTTCTCGGCCAGATTGGCCGAGATTTCCGACATCTTTTCCTGCAGGGCTGACGCCTGACGGCGCAGGTAACCGTTGAAATAATAAAAATTCACATAATGCAGCGGCAATGCCAGCATGGCAATCAGCGCCATTTTCCAGTTGAGCAGAAAAAGCATTATCGTAACCAGCGCCATCGTGAAAAACTGGTCAACCATCGCGATGCACAAACCCACCAGCCCCTGCAGCAGCGCCACGTCGCTGATCACATTGGATATCAGCTTGCCGGTCCGGTACTCTTCATAAAAACGCAAAGACAGACTCTGCAAGTGTTTAAAGATCCGCTGCCGCACATCCAGCAGCACCCGGGTGACGGTATAGGTACCCAGGAAACCGGTGATCATCCGCATGATGAAACGAATTATGTAAATCAGCACCATGAGTACGCATATAATGGCAAACAACTGGTAATCATGGTTCGGAAAAACCCGGTCAATGGCAACTTGCAGCAGCCGCGGCAATACCAGGGCCAGACTGGAAAACATGATCGACGTGATCGCCGACAGAAAAATCAAGCCGCGATATTGCCGCAGCAGACTGGATACTTTAAATTCAATCATTGTCTTGAGCCTTATTAGGGAAGCTTGTGAATTATTAAACTCTTTTAACAGTTTAACTTCATAAAGTAAATTTGAATCCGTATTTTTTAATATTTTTTTGTATAAAAAACCACAGGTTCCAGTTAAAATAGCTATCAAATCCATTTTTCCAAGTTAAAAAACAAGTATAATCACTTTTGCCGTCTCTATAATAGTTTGCAGATCAGAACACCTCACCCGGATATTTTGGACACCGGTTACCCTCAACGATTTTCGCAATATCGGTACTATGGGCCATTTTGGACAGCCACTCCGACACTTTGGAGTGTCGTTGAGCAGAGCGCCTGTCGGACTGGGCGGACTTGTCGGACTGGTATTCCGACACTTTGGACACCCGTCCTGCACAACGGTTTTCGAAATCCGGGTTCTATGGGTACTATGGGTCCTATGGGCCATTTTGGACAGCCAC
>CAIJKT010000231.1 GCA_903821255.1 uncultured Lentisphaeria bacterium
CCAAGCTCGGCAACGGCGACGTCCGCGGCATCGTGGAATTTGTCAAAATGCTGAACGACAACAAGCAGTTGCTGAATCCGGCGCCGATTTACTTCCGCCGGGAAAAAGACAACATCGATGTCGAACTGGCAATGCAGTATAACGACGGCTTCAGCGAAAATATTTTCAGTTACGCCAATAACATCAATACAATTGAAGGCGGCACTCATCTTACCGGCTTTCAGGGGGCGTTGACCAGGACAATCAACAATTATGCCAAAAACAACAACATGCTGAAGAACGAAAAGGCCATGACCGGGAATGACACCCGCGAAGGCCTTACCGCCGTAATCAGCGTGAAGCTTTCCGATCCGCAGTTTGAAGGACAGACCAAGACTAAGCTCGGCAACAGCGACGTGCGCGGCATTGTGGAATCTATCATCAATGACGGACTCGGCGAATTCCTTGAGGAAAACCCCCAGACCGCCCGCGATATCATACTGAAAGCAATGACCGCCGCCAGAGCCCGCGAAGCCGCCAGAAAAGCCCGTGAACTGGTGCAGCGCAAAGGCGCGCTTGACGGTTTTTCGCTGCCCGGCAAACTGGCCGACTGCTCCAGCCGCGATCCGGCAAAATGTGAACTCTACATCGTGGAAGGGGACTCCGCAGGCGGCTCCGCCAAACAGGGCCGCGACAGCAGTTTCCAGGCGATTCTGCCGATTCGCGGTAAACTCCTGAACGTGGAAAAAGCCCGTCTGGATAAAGTTCTGGAAAACAAGGAAATTCAGTCACTGGTGGCGGCTATCGGCTGCGGCATCGGCGACGAAGACTTCGATGTTGTCAAACGCCGTTATTTCCGTGTTGTAATTATGACCGACGCGGACGTTGACGGATCTCATATCCGGACGCTGCTGCTGACGTTCTTCTATCGTCAGATGAAACCGCTGATTGAGGCCGGCAGTGTTTATATTGCGAAACCGCCGCTGTTCAAAGTCAGAAGGCGCAAAAAAGAACGCTACATTGACACTGAAGAGCAACTTGACACTTATCTTTCCGAACTCGGCAGCGAGGATATCGAAATCAAAGACGGCAGCGGCCAGCCGGTAACCAAAGAAGTCGCGATGAAACTGACAGAGATATTTTCAAAGGTTCAGCATGCCAGCAACGGGCTTCACCGCTACGGCATTGATCCGGTCAAATATTTCGGCATGATGAATGGCGACGGCAAATTCCCGATGGCGTTAATTAACGTCCGCGAGAACGACGGCACCACAACCCAGCAATATGTCTACACCCAGGAGGAAGAAGCGGAATTCATCAAGGCCACTGAAGAACGCCTCTCCGCAATTATCGGAGAAATCCCGGCTATTGATGCGGATGCTGCAACTCCGGAGCAGGGCGCCGCCGCAGAAGGAACTGCGGCTGAAAGCCAGATCGAGCTGGAAATCCGGGAAAAAATCAGTTCCGCGGTCGACCTGATCAGCATTTTCGAATCGAAACATTGCGAAGATATTGCCGTCGAGGTAAAGAACCACAATCTTTCGATAGATAATCTTTTTGAAGGTCCCGATAAACTATTTGAAGTAACCAGCGGTGATAAAGTCGAACAGGCGAAGTCGCTTAAAGACCTTTTCGAGCTGATTAAGAAAAACGGCAGACAGGGCCTGCAGATTCAGCGTTACAAAGGTCTTGGTGAAATGAACGCTGAGCAGTTGTGGGAAACCACAATGGACCCGTCTACCAGAAAGATGATTAAAGTTACAATGGAAGATGCAGTCCAGGCGGAACGGATGTTCACCCTGTTGATGGGCGACATCGTCGAGCCGCGCCGTGATTACATTGAAAAATATGCGGCCACAGTCAAAGATCTGGACATTTAACCGGCGCGGCGGAATTACGAATCTGAAGGAAATAACATACTGGAGAAATCCGGCAATCAATAGAGGATTATTATGAGCGAAAAAAGTGATAAGAACGAAAGCGCGGCATCAAAAAATAAAAATCTGGAAATAGCTATCAGCCAGATCGAAAAAGAGTTCGGCAAAGGTTCCATTATGCGTCTTGGCGATAACTCGATGCATGCGGATGTTCCGACCATCAGCACCGGCTCACTGGCGCTTGATATCGCGCTTGGCACCGGCGGACTGCCCAGAGGCAGAATTGTTGAAATATTCGGTCCTGAATCCTCCGGCAAAACCACGCTTTGTCTCCATGTCATCGCCAATGCCCAGCGGGCCGGCGGGGTTGCGGCAATCATTGACGCTGAACATGCCATTGATCCGACATATGCCAAAAAAATCGGCGTCAACGTTGACGACTTGTTAATCTCCCAGCCGGATTGCGGCGAGGATGCGTTAAATATTGTTGATTCTTTAGTCCGCAGCAATGCAGTGGACGTTCTGGTTGTTGACTCTGTTGCCGCACTGGTTCCGCGGGCGGAAATTGAAGGTCAGATGGGCGATTCGCACATGGGGCTCCAGGCGCGGTTGATGTCTCAGGCGCTGCGCAAACTTACCGGCGCCGCCAGCAAAAGCCGCACCTGTATCATTTTCACCAATCAGATTCGTGAAAAAATCGGGGTCATGTTCGGCAACCCGGAAACCACTCCCGGCGGCAACGCCCTGAAATTTTATTGTTCCATCCGGCTGGACATCCGTAAAATCACGGCGATAAAAGATCCTTCCGGCGAAGTTATCGGCAACCGCACCAGAGTCAAAGTGATCAAAAATAAACTGGCGGCTCCATTTAAAAATGCCGAATTCGACATTAACTATTCCGAAGGGATTTCAAGGTCCGGTTCGGTGCTGGATGTTGCTTCGGACATGGGGATTCTCGAAAAACGCGGTTCCTGGTTCTCCTTCGAAGGCGAGCAGATTGCTCAGGGCCGGGAACAGACCAAAGCATATCTGGATGCCAATAAAGAATTCGAAGCCAGATTGCTGGCTAAGATTCGCGAAAAACTGGCGGCTGATGACGAAAAAGCTAAAAGCGACTTGAAAGATAAAAAACAGGCGGCTGAAGACCCGAAGGATAAAAAACAGGTTGCTGAAGACCCGAAGGATAAAAAGTAATACACAGGAATTTGAAATTGCTTAACATTTCTGGGATAAAAACCTGTGAGACCAGACAATGCCCGAGATTATACATAAAACGCGTTGGCGTCAGTGTTGTCCCGGGCTTCAAATTTTTTGCTGTCCTGATACTTTTAATCTTCGTCTCAACTCTTTGTCCGGCGGTCGAGGAAAGCAGCAGAAACCGCAATTGCCAGCTCGGCGACAGCGCTTTTTACAATGGTTCATTTGAACAGGCAGTTGTTTTCTACAAACGTTACATTGAAGAAAGTTCAGGAAACAACCAGGATCTGAAAGATGCCATGGAGCGTTATATCACAGCCTGCGTCCGGGCGTCAATGCCGGACGAAGCGGAACTTATGCTGGATGAATATGAAAAGAAATTTCCGCTGATCGAACGGGTGCGAAAAGTCCTTTATCATGCCGACATCCTTATGCTGCGGTTTAAATATGCCGAAGCTGAGTCACTGCTGCGGGACACGCTTTCGGACAAAGTTATTACCGGAGATTTGTATTTTCAGCTTCTTTCCGCACTGGGTTTCGTTATGCTGCAGCAGGAAAAATGGTTTGAGGCATCGGAAATCTACGGGTTGCTGGAAAAATCCGGCAGCGGCACCGATTGGGAATCTATCGGCTTCCGGCAGAAATTATATGCCATGATTATGGGCGGCAGCCTCAGCGACAGCAGCGTCCTGCTTAATGCCGAACTTAAAGTTGCCAACAATAAAGATGTTCCAGCCCTGAAAATCCTTTCTCTTTTGCTGATGATCCAGGAAAAGCGGTTCTCCGACCTGAAAAAGAACTATGCTTCTCTGATAGACACCATTCCCAAGACCGCAAATCCGCTGCTTTTTAAAGTCAATATGCTGGCGGCAAAACACTTTCTGAAAACCGGGACGCCCGGCGACGCAATCATTTTTTTGAAAGACGCATTCGATTTTGCCCCGTCTTCGTATGACCGTAAAAGTTCGCTGCGGCTGCTGATAAACACTTATGTTGAAGCCAATATGAAGAAAGCGGCGGCGACGACTGCCATGAAATATATTGAATTTTATCAGGATTCACCGGATGTCACGGAAATCAAAATACAATGCGCCAGATTGTACGCGGAACAGAATATGAATGACGACGCAGTCAACATTTACCAATCCGTGATAAAAGATTCGCACATAACGCCGGCCGAACGGACAAATGCCCTCAGGCAGACCATTGCTCTGCTGTCGGCCTCCGGTAAAATCAAAGCGGCTTCCGATCTGCTTTCCTCAGTTGCTGAAAAGGGATTGACAGAGGGAGAACAGCTTGAGTCCAAATTTATTCTCGGCAAGTTCTACTTTGACCATAAACTTTACCGTCAGGCCGCCGACGTGTTCATTGACATTTCATCCAGGAACAGCCAGTGGAAAACCGACAGCATGTTCTGGACGATGCAATCGCTGATTAAACTCGCCGAATATGCGACTGCGCTGGAAGTTGCCAGAAAAATACAGAAGGAAAACTCCGACCCGCAAATCGCCATGGAAACTGATTATTACCAGTCATTTATTCTGGATAAACTGGAAAAATA
>CAIJKT010000232.1 GCA_903821255.1 uncultured Lentisphaeria bacterium
AATTCTTCCTCCAACATTGGAAAAAGATACCGCTCTATGGTAATGTATGTCTCGCGAAGTTCGTTCATTTTTACCTCTTAGTCAAGTTTGAGTATAAAATGAACTTACTTTCGCATTTTTCAAAGCCCTAATTCAGACTTTTGAAATTACCTCTATATTTAATATTTCAAAAATCTTTTTTACTTTATCATTGCCGCTTTAACAAAATCCCTGAACAGCGGATGCGCCTGCAGCGGCCTGGACTTGAACTCCGGATGGAACTGGCAGGCCACGAACCATTTCAAATTTGGATTCTCAATAATCTCAACCAGGCTGCCGTCCGGCGAGGCCCCGGCGATGAGCAGACCGCCCTCTTCAAGCTGCTGCCGGTGAGCTGAATTGAACTCATACCGGTGACGGTGACGTTCGGAAATATTAAGCGTACCATAGGCTTGAGCAGATTTGGAGTCGGCCTGGACTGTGCAGGGATATGCGCCCAGCCGCATAGTGCCGCCTTTTTCACAGACTTTTTTCTGGGCAAGCATCAGGTCAATGACCGGATAAGGCGTATTCGCGTCGAATTCAGTGCTGTTGGCGCCGGCGAGTCCGAGCACATTCCGGGCATATTCAATAACCGCGCACTGCATCCCCAGGCAGATGCCCAGGAATGGAATGTTATTTTCTCTGGCGTATTTGATGGCTTTAATTTTACCGGGTATGCCGCGGTCGCCGAATCCGCCGGGCACCAGAATGCCGTCCGCGTCCGCAATCAGACTGCAGTCATCCATTTTTTCCAGTTCCTCGGATTCCACCATGCGGATATCCACCTTGACGTCATTGGCGACTCCGGCATGGCTCAAGGCTTCATAGATACTCTTGTAAGCATCTTTCAGGCTTATGTATTTGCCGACAACTGCAACGGTAACGGACCCGTTGGCAGGATTGATAACAGTATTGACCATCTGTTTCCAGCTCTTAATATCGAGCTCCTTGTGCGGAAGCCTGAGCAGATCCAGAACTTTTATATCAAGTTTCTGATTGGCAAGTTCAACCGGCACTTCATAAATCGAATTCTGAACGTCGCGTTCTTCGATGACCAGTTCCTTAAGAATGTTGCAGAACAACGCCAGCTTGCAGAAATGTTCATCCTCCATCGGCTTTTCAGTCCGGCAGACAAGCACGTCCGGAATAATCCCGATTTCGCGCAGTATGCCGACCGACTGCTGTGACGGCTTGGTTTTGATTTCGCCGGCGGCTTTAATATATGGCACCAGCGTCAGATGAATAAATATGGAATTGCTGGGTCCTGACTCATGCTTAAACTGTCTGATCGCTTCCAGGAAAGGCAGCGATTCAATATCGCCGGCGGTACCGCCGATTTCGGTTATCGCGATATCCACATCCTCCGCGTCCAGCGAATAAATCGCCCGCTTTATCTCATCGGTGATATGGGGGATCACCTGAACAGTGCCTCCGAGAAATTCCCCTCTGCGCTCTTTGGCGATTACCGTGCTGTAAATGCGCCCGGTGGTGAAGTTGCTGGCCTGCGAACATTTGATTTCCGCAAAGCGCTCGTAGTGCCCCAGATCCAGATCAGTCTCCGCCCCGTCATCGGTAACATAGACTTCGCCGTGCTGATATGGCGACATGGTGCCGGGGTCGACATTGATATAGGGGTCCAGCTTCTGCATGGCGACGCGGTATCCGCGGTGATTCAACAGCATGGCCAGGGATGCGGCGGTAATCCCTTTGCCAAGAGATGATACTACACCGCCTGTGATGAAGATGTGTTTTGTCATGATTTCCAACAAGTCCTGAAACCGCAGCTATGCAGCTTCCACTATTACAAACTATTATAAAATTTTTACATACAAAAACCAGCCGGAGATGTTCCGGTATGTTTTTACGAAGAGATTAACAGAACGGAATTAATAATTACTCCTTTTATGGAAAAATTCAACCTGAAATTGAAAAAAAA
>CAIJKT010000233.1 GCA_903821255.1 uncultured Lentisphaeria bacterium
CTTGATATTGAACCGCGCAGGCTCTGGCCGACCCGTACTTACCAGATCAACTCCAAAGGTGAGCTCTGGCATATTCCCAAAGGTGAAGTTGATATTGACAAACGCTGGACAGCGAAAATATCAGACGACGACGGCAAAGAAGTTGAATTTATTATCCCTATGTTCTGCTTCCGGGAAAACCCGGAAAGCGCCAGACCGTTCCGGTTAAATTTGACAATCCAAAGGGCAGATGGAAACGAAATTTCATGGGTTGAAAAACATCCGCTGGAGTCACGGCTGACTTTCGGAACAGGCAACCCCGCCGACCTCGGCTGGATGCTGCTAAGCTAAAGGGGAAGCATTCTATTTGATCTTTCGGGCAAAACGGACGACCATATAGAGCCTGGAATCCTTGTCGGAAAGATTTTCAATGCTGTGTTCAACGTCGCATTGATACAGCAGCACATCCCCCTCGTTCAATACAGTGGATTTCTTGCCGGCGGTGACTTTTACTTTGCCGTCAAGCACAGTCAGATACTCCTCCGTTTCCGGATAATGCGGAATGGAACTTAGTATAGCGCCGGGTTTAAAGGTCAGTGTATAAAGTTCCAGGTCCTCGGACATGGCAATCGGGGAGAGCACCTTGATGTAAACCCCTTCCTCAATCGTATCCAGTGTCGTGATGTCTTCCTTGCGGTTGATGCTGAACTTGCGCACCTTGTCCCCCTCGCCTTTTAGCAGCACATTAAAATCCACTTTCAGGGCGTGCGCAATCTTCCACATTGTGGCGATGGTGGGATTCACCTTGTCGGATTCTATCTGCGAAAGCATTGCCTTTGATACGCCGCTGGCGGCGGAAAGGGTATCCAGCGACAACTGCTGATGCTGACGTTCTTTCTTGACATTCTTACCGATTGAGGGCGGAGCCGGGATATCTCTAGCCATAAATTCACTATAATGAAAATTTGTTAATTATTTCGAACAAGCCTATTGCTTTTTACTTTTTCTGTAATTATAATAATAAACAATGTTTAATATATCGAACAAAACGTAAAATTCAATATTTAGAATTATGGAAAGGAGATGAAATCCATGAAAGCAATAATAAAACATGAACGCGGCATCGGCCTGAAAATGGTTGATGTCCCCAAGCCTGAATACGGCATCAATGACGTTTTGATAAAAATCAAAAAAACGTCCATCTGCGGTACGGATGTGCATATTTACAACTGGGATGAATGGGCGCAGCGGACCATCAAACCGCCGATGGTCATCGGCCATGAATTCGTCGGTACGGTCGAAGCTTTCGGCAGTAACGTGCATGATGTAAATGCCGGCGATCTGGTCAGCGGCGAAGGGCATATTGTTTGCGGACGCTGCCGGAATTGTCTGGCCGGCCGCCGCCATCTCTGCCCCAACACCAGCGGCGTGGGGGTCAACCGCGATGGCGCTTTTGCGGAATATCTTGTGATTCCGGTGACCAATGTCTGGCACTGCAATCCTTCAATCGACACCGATATTCTCTCCTGTTTCGACCCGCTGGGAAATGCCACCCATACTGCGCTGTCGTTCAGCGTTCTTGGCGAAGATGTGCTGATTACCGGCGCCGGCCCGATCGGCATAATGGCGGCGGCGATTGCCAAACACGCCGGAGCCCGTTATGTGGTCATCACCGACGTCAACCCTTACCGGCTGGCGCTGGCGGAAAAAATCGGAGTGACCCGCGCGGTGGATGTGAGCAAAGAGAAACTTGAAGATGTGCGGAAATCCCTGAACATGAAAGAAGGTTTTGATGTCGGCATGGAAATGTCCGGCAATGCGCAGGCGTTGAACAGCATGATTGACAGCATGTGTCACGGCGGCAGGATTGCGCTGCTGGGCATTCTTCCCGACAAAACACAGGTGGACTGGAATAAAGTGGTTTTCAACGGCCTTACGCTGAAAGGCATTTACGGCCGGGAAATGTACGAAACCTGGTACATGATGACCAGCATGATCGAATCCGGACTCGACATCAGTTCCATAATCACCCATCGCTTTAACTATACGGAATTCGAACAGGGGTTTGATGCCATGCGTTCCGGGAAATCCGGCAAAGTGGTTTTAAACTGGGAATAGTCAAACAACCTTCACGGAGAACATCGATATGTACGGAGCTATGCAGGAACATCTACAGAAAACGTTGCGGGAAATACGCGACAGCGGACTCTATAAAAACGAGCGGATCATTACCAGTCCGCAGAATGCGAATATCACCGTAAGCGGCGGCCGTAAAGTCCTCAATATGTGCGCCAACAACTATCTCGGCCTTTCCGATCATCCGGAGATCGTCAAGGCGGCGCAGGATGGATTGGTCAGCCGCGGTTACGGTCTGTCATCGGTACGCTTTATCTGCGGCACCCAGGACATTCATAAGGAACTGGAACAGAAACTGTCCGATTTCCTCGGCACGGAAGATACCATTCTTTACAGTTCCTGTTTCGACGCCAATGGCGGATTATTCGAAACTCTGCTTGGCGCGGAAGATGCCGTCATCAGCGACGCGCTGAACCATGCCAGCATTATCGACGGCATCAGGTTGTGCAAGGCGCAGCGTTTCCGCTATAACAACAACGACATGGTCGATCTGGAAGCCAAACTTAAAGAAGCCGCCAACTGCCGTTTTAAAATGATCGCCACCGATGGCGTATTTTCCATGGACGGCTATATCGCGAGGCTCGCGGATATTTGCGGTCTCGCGGAAAAATACGGTGCACTGGTCATGGTTGACGATTCCCATGCCGTCGGTTTCATAGGAGCTAATGGCCGCGGCACCCACGAATTGAACAATGTCATCGGCAGAATTGATATCATCACCGGCACTCTCGGCAAAGCCCTCGGCGGCGCCAGCGGCGGCTACACCAGCGGGCGCAAAGAAATCATTGAACTCCTCCGCCAGCGTTCCCGCCCCTATCTATTCAGCAATAGCGTTTCCCCTTCAGTTGTCTGCGCTTCGCTGAAAGCGCTGGAACTGGTCACAGCATCAACCGCGCTGCGCGACAAACTGGAAGAGAATACCACCTATTTCCGCAACAAAATGACCGCCGCCGGATTCAATATCAAACCGGGCATTCATCCGATCGTTCCGATCATGCTGGGCGATGCAGTTCTAGCCCAGAATATGGCGGCGCAAATGCTGGAGAAAGGCGTTTATGTCGTCGGATTTTTCTATCCGGTAGTGCCGCAGGGCCAGGCCCGCATACGCACCCAGATTTCAGCGGCGCATTCACGCGAAGACCTGGATTTTGCCATCAAAGCTTTTTGTGAAGTTAAAAGGGAACTGGGAATATAGTCACTACTTTACAGAGTCTTCAGTAGATCGAGTAGAATTCAATTGGAGAGATGCCATATAACCTGTATAAACTAAATTCGAAAGCTCAATCAATGGGGCAATTGTTGTGCACAACAGAAGAAAAAATATTAAAGCTCCTGCAAATGACATTTGGCAAATTGACATGATAATCACTATGATCCACAAAACACACAACAGCGAGAAGTAAATAAGGTAAACTCGAATAAGTTGTTTCTTTAATATCCATGAAAGCGGAATAAACGGAATAAATCCAAGCCATGCGATGAATATGAAGAACAGGCGCTGGTGAAATAGCATTTCTTTCAGAGCAAAACTTGTTAACATATACCATCCATATGCAAAGTACCAAATAAATAAACCGCCAGCATAACGCAATAATGACAGTCCATGATTGCATATCATTTTTCTGATCATCGAAATATCCTATACAAAATGTTAATATCATTTACATGAATATATAAGAATCTTAATCAAAAGCAATATAAAGATGTAACTTAGCTATTGCAAAAAGTATAAATTGAACTCTTTTATCTCGGATGTAAGTTTAATCATGAAAGTAAAAGATCATCACTACTGTAAAATCTATTCCAGCTTTGCTTGAAAAAGCGATTGCCGCCCGCGGACATCTGCTCGATGCCCGGCACGAAACCGCCATCCGTTTATTCAACGGTTTCCTTGAAGGAAATCCGGATATCGCGATTGATCTATATGCGGGCACCGCAGTCATCCATAACTACGCCGACCAGGAACAAGTTGATGAAGCCCTGCGTGCGCTGCAAAGCCTCCTGCCCTGGATCCGCGTGGTCATACTGAAAACACGCAACAGTCAACTGGCGGAGGAAAGACGCGGCAGGATGCTTACCGGAACCATTGCCGACCGGGCGGTACGTGAGCATGGCGTTTGGTATGCGATTGATTTATGCATGAACCGCGATGCCAGTCTGTATCTTGATACGCGGAATCTGCGCGGCTGGGCGCTGCAACATTTAAGCGGCAAAACCGTTCTGAACACTTTCGCCTACACTGGCAGCCTCGGAGTTGCCGCGCTGGCAGGCGGCGCAAAACGGGTGGTACAGCTTGACCGCAGCAGTCTTTTTCTCGATATCGCGAAAAAATCATATGAGATGAATAACTTTTCTGTTTCAAAGAAGGATTTTATCGTCGGGGATTTCTGGGAGGAGGTCAGCCGGCTCAAGCAGAAAGGCGAGCATTTTGACTGTGTTTTTGTTGATCCGCCATTCTTTGCCGTAAATCATCAGCAAGGCGTGGTTGATCTGGTCAACAATTGTACCAGAATGATTAATAAAGTACGTCCGCTGATTAATGACGGAGGTTATTTAGTCACGATCAATAATGCGCTGTACGTCAGCGGAAAAGAATATATGGAAACGCTGAATGAGTTATGCGCTGACGGATATCTGAAAATTGCGGAACTGATTCCGATTCCGAATGACTTTGCGGGATATCCGCAAACCCTGACCGGCACTCCGGTCACCGATCCCGCCCCGTTCAATCATTCCACCAAAATCGCGATTCTGGAAATCCGGCGCAAAAAAGCCTGAATTGCATTGCCGCGGAGTTAAGGCTGCACAGATTTATGAATTCTCTTTTCCGTGTCGTCAACGAGTTTTTGCAGAATATCTTTTTTCCTGCCCTTGGCAGATTCAAGCCCTGCTTTATAGAGTTTCAAAGCCTCCGGCAACTTGTTCTGCAGACGCAACGCTTCGCCCAGATAATAATAATACTGGCTGTTGTCGTCAGAGGAACCGGGTACAGGCATTTTACGAAAAACACTTTCGGCTCTTGCCGGGTCGCGGACTCCGAGCAAAGATATGCCGTAATAATAAGCGATGCCGTTGTCACCCCTGAATTTGGCATAAGCATCAGCCAGCAGTGAATGCGCCTGCTGATACCGGCCCATTTTCATGAGATTATCGGCATAATTAATATACCCTGGAATATAATCCGGCTCCTGCTCAATCGCCGCCTGAAAGTGTTGACCGGCTTCGTCAGTGGCTTTACCAGCCTGGTATTGGATCGCTTTACCATAGGCCACAAAGTCAGTTGCGCGAATATCGACATTAGCCGGAAAGGTAACCAGCAATACCGCAACCCAAAGCAAAAGCATCGGCAGGATCATTAAAATCGTGTTATGCCGTTTCATCTGGCTGTACGCTCTGTAAAATGGATAAAACATAAGAATTGCGAAAACCGGATACATGATCAGCCGGTATCGCGCCAATGGATAGAAAAAAACTAACGGCATCGAATACGCCAGAATGTAAAGCAGCAGCAAACCTTCCTTACGCATCCATTGCCACGAACACAGAATAAACAGGATCGCCGTGAACGCCAGCGGAATTACAAGCAGCGGCCCGGTCAGGTATTGCAACGGGAAAAGTTTATACTTCATGAAATAGTAATTTACGTTATTGGATATTTCAAAAGGTTTAAACAACAGATAAAACTTGCAGATGCAGTTATTCAGGTATCTACCAGCACTGAAACTTTGCCGTAAGACAGTTTTTTCGGGCACAGACGCGGATTCTATTACAGGAGACGCCGACTGCTGCGGACCGACATTCATATCTTTGGGATTTTCAACTTTACCAAGTTTGAAAGCATAATTCCAGTCTATATAAAACGGCATTTTAGTTGTTGCATTTCGTGCGTTAAACAACATTACCGAACCGAATATTACCGAACAGACCGCAGCCAGCACACCGATCCTGATAAAAAGTTGTTTAGAAATAAGCCTTTTTCTTTTGTATTTTGAAAATAAATAGATCACAATCCACAATGATCCAAAAACCAAAAACGGAGCGGAAGAAACTCTGACCAGACAGGGCAGCGACAGACATGTTCCGGCAACAATCAGTCCGGTAATATCAAAATGGCGTTTTCTCCCCCACAGCAGTCCGAACAGCGACAACGCCGCAAAAAAGACCTGGGTGCTTTCGCGCAGAGTCAGGCATTCGTGCAACAGCGCAGGCGCATACGTTGCAGCGATTATACCGGAGGCCATTGCCCACAGCCGTTTGCCGGTAAGGTGCAGCGCGCACCAGGCAATTACCGGAGCGGCAATAGCACCCATAATGATTTGAATCAGAATAAGGGCTTCCGGAGAATGCTGGCCGTGATTGAAAAACATAACAGCGGCAATCATGAATTTATGGATGGTAAATATCGAGAATCCTTGATAAAGCCAACTGCCGATAATCAGCGTAGTCTGCATATCCAGGCCTAGAATATTGCTGTAATACCTGACCGGCGACTGCAACCAGAACATATATAGAATTGTCCTGATTACAATTGCGGTCAGAAGCGGAATGACCACCACGCCTGCCAGTGTTGTCTTTTTTGATATTTTCAATTCAAATAATTACTTCTTTGAGAATTGCTTGAATAAATCATATACTTTTTCAACCTTCTTACTCGCATCGTCCGGCAGATTTTTAATCTTCAATTCAACGATTGAATCAAGAGATTTCAATAGTTCCGGACGGGTGTACCCGGGATTCTTCCCGAGAGCGGCCTGAGCTTTTGTAAACGTCTCCAGCGCCATCGCTGAATTACCTTTAAAAATCCATGCTTCAGCAGAAGTCAGCAGCGCGCTAATATCATTGTCATTGGCTTTCACAGCTTTCAGCGCTTTATCCGGCGCATTCTGCAGCAGATGCAGCATGCCGACTTTATTCTGTACTTCGGCATTGTCCGGGCTTAGATCAGCCAGTTGAGAATAGTACCAGGCGGCAGAACCCCAATCCTTGCTTTTTTCGGCATCTGCGGCAGACTGCTGCAGAAAAGAAACCGCTTCGTTGTTGGCGGACGCCAGTTTCCCGCTAAGCAGTTTTTCCAGTTCCGGCTCAGGGCTTCCGCCAAGTTTTCTGGATTTCCGGTAAAGCTCTGAAGCTTCACTGGTTTTATCTTTATTTCCGGCAAGCAGCAGTGCAAGCTTCTGCATGATTTCCACCGAATCCGGTTTTATCCTTAAAGCAGCTCTAAATTCTTTTTCCGCATTCTTTACATCACCTTTGCTCTGGAGCGCACAGCCTAAACCGAATCTGGCTTTAGGGTTGTCCGACTGAGTTTTAATCAGATTTTTAAATGTGTCAGCAGACTGGTCATAACGCTTAGAGCCAAGCAGCGCAAATCCGTAATCAGCGGCGCTGTCGCTGTTTTTGCTGTCCGCTTTGACGGCGCGGCCAAGATGTTCGACAGCTTTATCATAATCCTCGATCTGAAGATAAAGCCGTCCCAAATGGCGATGCGCGATCAAATTGTTCGGTTCACTTTCCAGGACCATTTGAAAATGCCATAATGCCACTTCCAGATCCTGTTTCTTCTCGGCGACGATCCCGTTGGTTAACAGTTCCTGTATTTTGGCTGCCGGAACTGCCGGAGCCGCCAGTTTTATTTCAGGAGCTGCGGCCTTTTTCTCGGTCAACTGCAACTCCAGCGATTTAATCTTTTCCATGCTTTCCCGCAGATTGACGGAAAGAATACTGATTTTATTTTCCGCGGCCGCGTATTTTGCACTTAGAGCAGAATCAACGACTGTTGATTTTTTCTCGGACAACTGCGCTTCAAGCGATTTGATTTTCTCCCTGCTTTCTTTCAGATTAGCGGCAAGAGTATTGATTTTATTTTCCGCAGCGGAATATTTTTCGGTTAAATCTGAATCAGCAGATTTGGATGAAAGCTGCTTCTTCAAGTCTGAAACGACAGAGTCTCTTTCGGCCAGTTGCCGCTTCATCACTGTTACGGCGGAATCCATTGAAGAAAGCTGATCTTTCAGCGCATCTGTTTTAGCGAGTTGAGCAGTAAGACTCTTCTTTGCGCCAGCCTCGCCGGACAGCGAGTTCTTCAGAACATTTATTTCCTCTTTCAGCGTCGGAATTGCGTTATTATTCTGCTTCAGCAAGTCGATATCCTGCGACAGTTTCTGATTTTCACTTTTTGACTTTTCCAGCATGACAGTAAGTTTCTTATTCAGTTCATCAAGTGACGCCAGTTTATTTTTATCGCTTTGCTGGTAGGCATTTATACTTTGCAGCGCCTGCTGGTAGCTTGATTGAAGTTTCTTGTAGTCATCCTGAATTACAGTCATTTCGCTGTTTTTGGCGCTAAGAGCGGCGTTTGCTTTTTTCAGATCATCCAACTTTGACAGTTCCATATTTATCTTGTCTCTGCTCTCGGTTGCCGCCTGATATTTTTCCTTGTATTCCTTCAGCGACTGCTCCTGCGCGACAATCTGTTTTTGCAGATTTGGAATCGCCGATACTTCACTCTGCAGAGCAACTACCTTCTCGGATAATTCTCTTTTCTCGTTTTTTGATTTATCCAGCATCGCTCCGAGTTTTTTATTCATCTCGTCAGATGAGTTATTGCTGATGCGTTTGATTTGTTCAAGCGCTTCCTGATAATTCGCGTTCAATGTTTTATAGTTTTCCTTGACGTCCGCCATCTCTTTGACCTTGAGCCTCAACTCCGCGTTTTCGTTCTTTATGCCGGTCATGGTTTTGATTTCACTTTGAAGACTGGTGTTTTCCGCAACCAGTTTATCGACCTTTTCCTGAATTTGATTAATCGCCAGATTACCCTGTTCAAAACGCTTCTTTATGTCCGTCAATGCGGAATTTTCGGATTTAAGGCTGTTCACGGATTGCTCCATAATGCGATTGTCATTTCTGGATTTCTCCAGCGCGTCGGCAAGACGTTTATTAATTTCGTCAAGCGACACAATCTTGTCTTTATCATTTTTGGAAGCTTCTTTGAGTGAATCCTGTATCTGCTGCTGATTAGCCAGAGTTTTTTTGCTTTCCTCCTTAAATGCGGCAAGCATCTTATCCTTCTCGGCCAGCAGCAGACCAAGATTCTTCTTTTCCGCTTCCAAAACATTGGCCGCCTGCTGTATCTTATCCCCTGTCTCCGTCAGTTTCAGACTCTTATCTTTTAATTCAGCAATGGCATTGCGGCTCTTAGCCAGTTGTTCATTAAGCTGCTGATTTTCATCTTTGACCGCCGTCATAGCCTTCACTTCTTCACGCATCTGCGCATTCATTTTATCAACATTTTTCAGGGCAGCAAGTTCAGTTCTTAAAGTCTGAACCTGTTTTCGCGTTTCCTGCAGTTCTCCGGATGCGCCCTGGAGCGTCTCCAGATCTTTCTTCAAAGCGGCTACTTCTTTACCGGATGCTCCCTGTAGAGCCTCCAGCTCTTTCTTTAAAGCAGTTATTTCTTTATCTGATGCGGCCTGGAGCGTTTCCAGGTCTTTCTTCAAAGCGGCTTCTTTGCCGGATGCCCCCTGCAACGTCTCCAGTTCTTTCTTCAAGGATGCAATTTCTTTAGTAGTGGAATCCAGCGCAGTCTGATATTTATCACGCTGACTGGACATTTCCGCTTTTTCTTTGCGCAGCAACTGACTGTCCTGCTGAAGCGTCTGAACTTCGCTTTTGATGGATGCCAGGTTTCTGGTTTCTTCTTTGAGGCTGCTGTTTTCCGCATTCAGCGCATACATTTTTGCCTTCATGTCGGCAAGCGCATTGGCATTATCCTGGTTCGCTTTATTCAGTTGTCCGTACTTCAAATTCAGGCTGGTTAATTCTTCGCTTTTGATGCTGAGTTTTTCGGTAAGTTCAGAATTCGTCTTATTTACAGCCAGAATGTTCTGATATTCATTGGCTGAACGCTCTTCAAGACGCTTCTGTATTCTTTCATACTTGTCCACAAACAGTTTTAGTTCTCTATCCTGCTTGGAATTCTGTTCCCGCAAATTCTGGATTTCCTTCGTGTTCGCGCCTTCCGTCAATATGCCCTGATTATATTTTTTCGTAAGATTATTATATTCGTCAACAATGCTGTTTTTCTGGTCATTAATCAGTTTTACGGTATCTTTCATCCGGGTGAACGCAATGTGTTCTTCCAGTTGTTTGTTCTTCAGCTCCTGATTTTCCACCGCCAGTTTTTCGTATTGCTCTTTCAGTGCATCAGATTTTTCGCGGATCGCCTTATTTTCATTCATGACTTCGCCGGCCATCTTGTTCTGGCTGCCGTCTTTTTCGCGCAGTTCTTCAGTCCATTTATTAAGTTTGCGAATCTCTTCCTGTTTTTCTTTCAGGCTGGCAAGGTTGGCACTATTGTTTTGAGTAAGCTGTTCGATCTGAGCGTTCAATCCTCTGATCTGGGAACCGCGGTCGGCGCTGTCTTTCTCATAACGCAAAATCTGATCATTCAGTTCTCGAATCTTCTGTTCGCTTTGCTGCTGAGTAAATTTTGCTTCAGTTTTATCTTTATACAGATCCGCCATCTCGCGGCGAAGCTTCTCGTAATTATCATCCTGCATTTTCAACTTCTGGCTGAGAATCTCCATCTTCATTTTTTCTTCAAGCATGCGATTCTTCAACTCGTTCTTTTCGGTATCAGGCTGAGTAATTTTATCATTCAACGCATCGTATTTCTGCTGCAGCAGAGATAACTGCTGCTGAAGTACGCCTTTCTCCTTGATCATATTCTCAACTTCGCGCGAGGCGCTCTGTCCGCGCTCTGCCTGACGCCGCAATTCATCCACTTCAACCAGCACGGCAAAAAGTTTTTTCTTGTATTTCTCCAGTTCGGCTTTGACCTCGCTGGTATCGGAATCCACATCCCGCCCGAATGAAGATGACGATACGGTTGACGGAATCGCCGAAGATGATGATGAATCCGAAGGCGGCCTGGCAGCGGCTCTGGGTGCTGCGCGCTCTTCGGACGTACTGCTATCGGCACGTTTTGAATAAAGTTCCTTTTTCAGGTCACTGATTTCCTGGTCGCACATTTTTATGCGGCTGCCGATGATCTTCTGATTCCACTCAGGACGATTGTTTTGAACAGTGACATAATATTCGCGGGCGCGCTGAAAGCATTTAAGAGCTTCTTCATTATTACCCCGGTTCTTGCTCTGTTCCCCTTTCTCGTAATTTGAAAATCCCTGCCGCCACGCTTCCCATGGCGAGAACTCATCATCCTCCGCAAACACCAATGCCGTTTGAACCGTCAGGAACAGCGCCATCAATATTATTATCCACCTTTTTGACATAACATTTCTCCAGGAGCTTAATGATTTTTGTTTATCTTTTCCGGAATCTGATCAATTACAAAATCAGCGAGTTTTTTCTCATGTGCCTGCCCGATATTAACCGTCATAAACATATTGCCGTCATCGTCATATTCAGAATACAGGATATTACCGTTAGCGTGAATCAGCGCCGCCAGATCATGCCTGGACGGCGGCAGCCTCAAATGCAGCAGCCGGACGCGGTCACTGACAAAACTGCTCATCTTGACTTGCAGTTCATTCATGCCGGTTCCGGCAATCGCGGAAACATAAATCGCATTGGGAAACAGACTTCTGATTCTGGCAATAACGACCGGATCCTGCTGCAAATCAATTTTGTTAAATACCGTAATAATACTTTTGTCTTCAGCGCCAAGCTCCTTGAGCACAGACACGGTTGTTTCCCAGTGGTCTTCCACATAGGGGCTGCTGATATCCAGTGCCAGGATCAGAAAATCCGCCAGAACCGCTTCTTCAAGTGTTGACTTGAACGCCTCCACCAGCGCATGCGGCAGCTTACGGATGAAACCGACTGTATCAGTAAGCAGCAGCGGCACTTTGTTCGGCAGAATTATTTTCCTGGTGGTCGGATCCAGCGTGGCAAACAGTTTGTCTTCGACGAGAACATTCGCGCCGGTAATTTTATTCAGCAGCGAGGATTTGCCGGCATTGGTATAACCTACGATTGCGGCATGCGGAATATCCCGGCGGGTACGGCTCTTGCGCTGGGTATCGCGCTGAAGCCTGACCTCCTGCAATTCCTTTTGCAGCATCGAGATGCTGGTTTTAACCATGCGGCGGTCAACTTCGATCTGCTTCTCGCCTTCGCCGCGGGCGCCGGTATTGCCGCCGCGCTGCCGGGACAAGTGCAGCCAGGCGCGGGTCAGGCGCGGCAGCGAGTATTCCATTTTAGCCAGTTCCACCTGTAACTTGGCCTCCCGGGTTGATGCCCGGTCGGCGAAAATATCAAGAATTACTTCCTGGCGGTCAATAACGCAACTTTTGGTCAGGGCCTCCCAGTTACGCTGCTGCGACGGCGAAAGGTCATTATCGAATACCAGGCAGTCGGCGTTCAGTTCCTGCTGCCGCTGCATTATTTCTTCGGCTTTGCCTGAACCGACATAAAATTTCGAAGACGGGGTTTTCAGCTTTACCGTAATCTTATCAACAACTTTAATGTTAAGATTTTTTACCAGGTCTTCCAGTTCAAGCAAATGTTCATCTGCCTCGCGGGGATCTGACTGGCCGTCAAATACTCCAACGAGAATTGCTCTCTCCACAATTTTCCGATTGATGTTAGTGGTATCTATCATTAAATTAAAATAACCTGCCTGTATTTATTGAAACAATAATCTAAGACATATTTGCCGTCTCGGCAAGCCGGATTCATAAAAAAGAATACGCTCTTCATTGAAAATTATCACAACCGCTATTGATTTAACACAAATTCAGGATATTTTTCTCCGCAATGCATGTACAGTTTGCGCGGGTGGCGAAATTGGCAGACGCGCTGGATTTAGGTTCCAGTGTCTTACGACATGTGGGTTCGAGTCCCATCCCGCGTACCATTTCAACCTCAAGTATTGACTTCAATACTGTTTTTGGCCGACATGTCTCTCAAAGCCGGTTATATATTTTCTAACACAAGGTGGCTATGACTGGCAAGAACATCAAACCGGAAACTGGAGCTCTATATAAAAACGCTGCCGGAAAATACTTTATTCGTAATGCCTCAGTCTTTACGGCGGACTTAGAAACACGTTTTTTTGTGATTAGGCTGCGCACTTATCCGGCTTTTCTTTTGCCGGAAGTCCGAATAATGGCGTAATATCGGCGGCAGGATCACTGCAAAGCATGTTAAGC
>CAIJKT010000234.1 GCA_903821255.1 uncultured Lentisphaeria bacterium
ATCAGGATATTTGACAAATCAATCACTCGTGCGGAATACCGCGAACAGGTTGAGGGTACGCTTGCAGAGTTCCAGTTCAGCATCCAGGACGGGCAGGTATTAATACCGAGAATAGGACTAAGTGAGCCTTTGAGAAGTGAATGCAATCATTTTATAGATTGTATCATTAATAAGAAAAAGCCTCTGACTGACGGCATGAATGGTTATGAGGTGGTGGCGGCTCTTGAAGCCGCTACTGCATCTATTAAGAATAATTCCATATCTATGCCGGTTAAATATTGAACCCTGTGATTGCGGTTAATTATCCAGTGTAACTGCAAAAAATTTTATCTGCCGCTGACTTTTTTGTTCTATGTCAAGCAGTTCTTCCACGGGAATGGTCTGTGATAAAGCCTGATGAATCAAAACGATCGCGGAAAAGTTATCAGATTTCATAATATATGGAACATAAAGCCAGCAATTGAGCATAAACCATTCCCCGTTGTACCGGTCTCTCAAATAATTTACCGCATCATTAGTGATTTTCATTGAATTGAATGGAATAACAGCCAATATGGCTTTATTGCGAATATTCATATTTTTAGATACTCTTGTCAACGGATATTCAAATAATTCAAGCTTATCGAATTTAACTTCTTTGCCATTAGCTCCAAGCGGAATATTTATTTCCCCCTGATTGCTGTTTAAAACACTGATCTGGCCATTCGCGGTTCCTAACGTCAACAGTTTGCTGCCATCGCCGCAATTGTTGATTCTGGAGAAATTATCCTTGTAAACCGCAGGTTTATTGTTAAACGCAAGCGGCAGGGTGTAACAGGCCGGGTAAGCAAGCAGATAATTTGCCGGAATTGTGGATATAGTCGCGAAATCTTCCTTACAGTCAGGTTCTGCCCACTTGTCAGTATCCGGCCCGGCGGTCAGTGCACATATTACGAATCCCGCGAGCAGGCTGAGCTGCTTTATTATTAGGCTGTATCTGTTTTTTAAGAATAGTTTCAAAATAATGTAGAACCCGCAACCGCTGGCGATACAGAGAAACGGAACCAGCGGCAAATATGCCCTGACCGGGCCGCCTTTTGTTAAAAATGCGAAAGACAATACCGTCAGGCCAAGCATTATCAGCAATATTATCACGGATCTGAAGCGTTGTTTAAATATTGCGAAAAAGACAGGAATCAATATCCAGCAGGGAAGAAGGCTGGCAAATAAAGTTTTGACAAATAAAACGAAACTTAGAAAAGAGTTAACGACAATACCGCCGGCGGCAGGAACCGCACTTACGAATTTATGATAATTGACGACATATAATAAAACTGCAAATGACGTGATGAAAAGCCAGGCGAAAATTAACTCCAGATTGTCCAGGAGTAATTTGATCATTTTGTGACGAATAGTTCCCTTCCGTCGGAAATATTTTAAAATGAGCACATATAAATGATGCCTCTTCACCAGAATTCGTGGGTAAAGGTTGGTTCCGGGAGTTCTCCGAGTTGATGGTATAAGCATATTTTAGCGATTTTAATGGTTCTGAAGCCAAAAGATTTTCTGATGGTCAAAT
>CAIJKT010000235.1 GCA_903821255.1 uncultured Lentisphaeria bacterium
CCATTGAAAATGCTCCGGAAATTTCCCCGCTTCTCCAGAAATATCTCCAGCCGGATGACGACGACCTGATCAGAAAATCTCTGGAAATCATTCTGCTTGAACAAAAAGCCAGCACCAGCTATTTGCAGCGCCGGCTTAAGATCGGATATAATCGCGCCGCTGAAATCATGGATAAATTTGAACAGCGCGGTCTGGTCAGCCCGCCGCTGCCCGGAGGTTCCAAACGCGATATTCTGGTTTCTGTCGGAATTGAAAACGGTAACTAAGAGGGGGCTCTTATGAAAGATGATATGACAAAAAGCGCAATATTCGCCGACGATGGACATAAACAGGATGTACTGCCGCTCGACTTCGCCGCGGAGGAAAAAGCGAAAAATAGTAAAAAAGATTCGCCGGCAAAGGCTAAAACCGGCACCGATGAACCGCAAAAGAAAGTTGAAGCAGTTGAGCCGCCCCCCCCTGTCAGTCAGATGCAGCAGGTGAATAAACCGCTGTTTGAGAAGAAAGTTGAAGCGGTCGAACCATCCCATGCGGTCCCCGGTCCGATGCAGCAGGTGAATAAGCCGCTGTTTCAGAAATTCGAATCGGATTTTGATGACGGCAACGCCCCCGCCATGCCGGCATTCAGAAGCGCAATCTATCCTGCCGGATATGCCAGACAGATGGAAACCGCGGCAGCCGAATCCCGCGAAAAACCGATGACAGCTTCAGGCCCTGCCGCCAAAAGCGTGGCTGCCATGGAACCGGAAACGTCAACCACCAGAAAAGCCCCGGAAATCGTTGAACGCTCCCAGCCGGAAAGGGCCGCCGCCGCGATTCAGGAGAAGAAAACGGCACACGGGCATCGCCAGAAAAACATTGATATTGATGTGTTTTTCGGGAAAATGTTGTATGAAGCCCGCAACAGACTTAATCTGAGCATCGCACAGGTGGCCCAGGAAACAAAAATCCAGAAAGAATATATTGAAGCCCTTGAATCAGAGGATTTTAACCGGCTTCCGCCAATGGTTTATGTCTGCGCTTATGTTAGAAAACTCAGCGCCTTATACAAGATTGAGCAGTCGAGAACGGAAGAGGTGCTTGAGGTATTGAAGAAGAATCTTGAAGTATCGCTGTCGGAAGAGATAATCGCCCATCTGGATATTGACCGGGAACACAGTCCGGAAAGCGAACATAAAGTTCGCAATCTGTATTGGATGGCGGCGGTGGCGGTCTTATTATTTATCGGACTGGTTTCGATTGCCGTTCTGATGCTGATGGCGCCGAACAATCAGGACAAGAAACAGACAGCCGCCGCGACGGTCCAGCCGAACTCTACAGCAAATACTGTTCCGGCCGCCGCCCCGGCGGCACCGGCGGCGGCTTTCGACCCGGCGCGCCTTGAGAGTCTGAAAGCCAGGCAGACCATACCAATGTCCGAACTCAGTCCAAGACATTGACCATAAATATTTTATACATTAAATGCCAATCCCGCGGCGGCGGCGCATCCTGATTTTTTGATTCAAAACTGGAAAAACAAAAAAAACTGTCTATATTAGTGGGCTATGAAAATATTATTAATAAACGGACCGAACTTGCAGCTCCTCGGATTGAGAGAGCCGGATATTTATGGCAGCACAACATTGAATGCCGTGAACAAGCATTTGAAGACTGTCGCCGGTTCCCTGAATGCGGAGCTTGTCTGTTGTCAAAGCAATCACGAAGGTGAGATAGTTGACCGCATTGCCGAAACACTGACTGACGGCACTGACGGCATTATCATCAATCCTGCGGCATACACCCATACCAGCATTGCAATTCATGACGCGTTGCTGGCAGTAAAAACCCCCTCAATCGAAGTGCATATCAGCAACATTTGCGCCAGAGACAGCTTCAGGCATATTTCCATGACCGCACCGGCGTGTGTCGGCATGATTGCCGGACTTGGTGTTGACGGCTATGAATGGGCGCTGAAAGCGCTGATTAAATATTTGACCGATAATAA
>CAIJKT010000236.1 GCA_903821255.1 uncultured Lentisphaeria bacterium
CACCAGACCTGGTATGTGGAAGTTAGGCGCAATGGCAAACTGGTTCCGCAGCAGGAAATTTATGCGGCGATGAGCGCCGATAAAGAGTTAAGCAAAACCGAAAAAGTCCGTCTCGACATGTTCAAGCGCTTCGGCTACTACTCAACCGAATCCAACGGCCACCTTTCAGAGTATGTGCCGTACTACCGCAAACGTCCGTCTGAAATCCTCGACTGGATCGATTTAAGCAGTTGGATCAACGGCGAAACCGGGGGGTATCTGCGGGTCTGCACCGAAGAACGCAACTGGTTTGAGTATGAATTCCCGGAATTGATAAAAAAAGAGCCGTCAAAGTTAAATGAGCGTTCGCATGAGCATGGCTCGTTTATTATTGAAGCGCTGGAAACCGGACGGGTCTATCGCGGCCACTTTAACATAATCAACGATAATCACATCACCAATCTGCCGAACGGCTGTGTGATCGAGATTCCTGGATATGTTGACCGCAATGGAATCAACATGCCGGTTTATGGCGCATTACCGCTGGCATGTGCGGCGACATGTTCCGTCAGCGTCCGCGTCCAGGAGATGGCGGTTGAGGCGGCGGTTCACGGCGACGTGCTGCTGCTGAAACAGGCGATGCTGCATGACCCGCTGACCGGCGCGGTATGCAATCCGCCGGAGGTCTGGCAGATGGTTGACGAGATGATCGCGGCTCAAGCCGAATGGCTGCCGCAATACGCGCACTATGTGGAGGAAGCTAAAAAGAATTTAGCCGCCGGCTGCATTAAATCCGGCGCTTTGCCGCTGGAGCCGAAGACCAGGGTTGAAGTTCGCGATACTGAAAGTATAGTGAAAGCCAGACGCGAAACAGAAGCAAAAGCACTTGCCGAAAAAGCGGTTGCCGAATACAATCCGGACAAACGCGTATAGGTAAAAAGGAGATCAGCAGCCATGTACAGCGAATTGAAAGAAGAGTGTTTTGCAGCGAATGTCCTGCTGCCGGAACTTGATCTGGTGATTTACACCTTCGGCAACGTAAGCTGCATTGACCGCGGCCGCGGAGTATTTGCAATCAAACCGTCAGGGGTTGATTATGGAGCAATGAGCCCGCGCGACATCGTCATCGTCGATCTTGACGGCAAAACCGTTGACGGCAAGCTGCGCCCCTCCAGCGACACCAGCACCCATTGCGTACTTTACAAAGCATTCGGCAATATCGGCGGAATCGTGCACACCCACTCCGCTTTTGCCGCCGCCTGGGCGCAAAGTCTGCGGTCAATCCCGATTTACGGCACTACTCACGCGGATCATCTGGCGACGGATATTCCCTGCACCGAATTGATGGCGGATGCTAAGACCGGCAACGATTACGAGACGGAAACCGGTAATCAAATCGTTGACTGCTTTGCTCATAAATCATTGAATCCGGATGAAACGCAAATGGTTTTAGTCGCCGGGCATGGTCCGTTCACCTGGGGTAAAAATGCCGCTAAAGCCGTTTACAACGCCAAAGTTCTGGAAGAGCTGGCGCGAATGGCGCTTTTGACTGAACAAATCAATCCCGCAGCCGTGCGCCTGAAAGAGGCGCTGGTCGCCAAACATTATGAACGCAAGCACGGTAAGAACGCCTATTATGGACAAAAATAATTGCACAAAAAAAGTCTGGTTTATCACCGGCAGTCAACATCTTTACGGCGAAAAAACGCTTAAACAAGTTGCCGCCAACGCCCAAACCATAGTCAAACATCTCAACGCCTGCGGCGTTATCCGCCCGGAAATAGAATGGCAGCCAACCGTAAAGACTGCGGATGAAGCAACTGCCGTGCTGCAGGCAGCCAGCGCGGATAACGGCTGCATCGGGGTTATTGCCTGGATGCACACCTTCAGTCCGGCCAAGATGTGGATCAACGGCCTGAAACGGCTGCAAAAGCCGCTGCTGCATCTGCATACGCAGTTCAATCAGGATATTCCGTGGAAGACGATCGATATGGACTTCATGAATCTGAATCAGGCGGCTCATGGCGACCGCGAGTTCGGGTTTATCTGCACGCGGCTGGAAATGTCCCGCAAGGTGGTGACCGGATACTGGAAAGATTTTGATGTCCAGTATCAAATCGACGTCTGGGCCCGTGCGGCATTGGCCTGGAACGATTCGCAAACCATGAAAATTGCCAGGATCGGCGATAATATGCGCGAAGTCGCCGTGACCGAAGGCAACAAAGTTTCCGCCCAGATCCAGTTCGGATATTCGGTCAACGGTTACGGCGTGGCCGATGTGGTAAAATATATCAATGCGGTCAGCGATGCCGAGGTTGAAGCGCTGGTGAAATGTTATTCCGACCTCTACACGATCTCCGACCGTTCCGAACCGGCAATGAAATCAATCGGGGATGCCGCCCGTCAGGAGATTGGAATGCGCAACTTTCTTAAAGACGGCGGCTTTGCCGGTTTCACCACTACCTTTGAGGACCTGGCCGGGCTCTGTCAACTGCCGGGGCTTGCATCACAACGTCTGATGGCGGAAGGATACGGATTCGGCGCCGAGGGCGACTGGAAAACGGCCGCGCTGCTGCGGACAATGAAAGTTATGGCGCAAGGGCTGCCCGGCGGGACCAGTTTTATGGAAGATTACACTTACCATCTGGAAAATGGCCGGGAACGCGTGCTTGGCGCTCACATGCTGGAGGTTTGTCCGACAATTGCCGCTAAAAAACCGGCCCTGGAAGTACATCCGCTGGGCATCGGCGGCAAATCGGCTCCGGCGCGGCTGGTATTCAACTCCCCGGCCGGCGCGGCATTGAACGCCAGTTTAATTGAACTGGGCGACGGATTCCGTTTGATAGTCAACGAGGTTGAAGCGGTTGATCCGGACCAGGCGCTGCCGAAGCTGCCGGTGGCCCGTGCCGTATGGATGCCAAAACCGGATTTCCATACCGCCACCCGCCGCTGGATCGAAGCCGGCGGGGCTCACCATTCTGTCTACACGCAGGCGCTGAAGACCGAACACCTGGCCGATTATGCCGATATCGCCGATATTGAAATTGTGGTTATTGCCGACTGATGCGGAGGACATAAAAAAAGCCGCCTGTTACGGCGGCTTTTATCCCGAACATAAATGCAGTCCGGCAATGGTGTTATTTCCCGGCTTCCGGAACGAGGGCTTTAACACTGCCCAGCGTACCCAGCCCCGACTGTTTGAGATCGGTCCATAACGTACCTTCGCCCGCATGGATGATCTGGATATTCAGTTTCGGGTTCAATTCTTTGCCGAACATCAGCAGGCTGTAAGCGGCAGGATTGCCGATCGCGCCGAGCTGGAGTTTGAAGCCGTTGCTTTTCTCCCCTTCAACCATGGTAATGACCCGGGCATCCGCCTGCCCGGCAATGCGGGTGACCGCGGCGCGGACGGCAGCAGTTTCCTGGGCGGTTCTGGCGACCAGCAGATTAGTTCCGGCCTGGATTTCGGCGACAGTCTTTTCCTGCTGCGCCTTGATTTCGGCTACAATTTTCTCGGTTTCCTGCAACACCTGCTGGCGGCGCTGTTCAATCAGCGATTCTTCGGTATTTAATTCGGCCTGTTTCCGTGCAGTCGTCTGCAGTGCGATATTCGTCAGATTCTGCTCTGTCGCCAGGCTGGATTGCTGAATAGGCCGCAATATTTCGCCCGGAATATCGACATGGCGGATCAGCGAATTGTGAACCTTGATGTCTTTCTTCTCCAATACCGCAATCAAGGCATCCCGCAGTTCATTCTGGAATTTTTCCCTGCCTTCGCCGACAATAAAGTCCTGAGCGCGGTAGGAGGAACCTTTCAACCGCGAAACGGACTGAATCTGCGGCATGATAATCTTGTCAACGACTGCCGGCAGATCGCCGTATTTTAACAGGATTTCTGAGATTTTATCCGGTTCCAGTTCGAATTCCACGGACATGTCCAGATGTATCTCGAAGCCGTCGCGCGAAGGGAATTCCACAAACTGCTGGAGGCCGAACGAACTGACACTTTGCGGAGCCTGCGACTGGGGAACGCTGCCGGATTTTGCTTTCTTGTCGGCCGGCGCGGCTGATTGCTGCAGTCCCATGTAATCTTTCCGCCGTTCAAGCTGCTTGGCCAGGACATTCGAGGCAAGCTGGTCCATCGCGGCATTCTGGACTTCGGCCTTGTTTTTAGTTAATACCAGGCCGCCTTCGCGGCCGGTCAGAGCCACCTGGCTCAAACCGATTTCCAGGACGTCAATCTTATGAGCATTGGGATTGATGTAGTAGAGGCCGGGCTGCAGAATATCCTTGCGGACGCCCTTCTCGCCTGAGCCGGCGAACTGGCCGTCTGGCGCCTTTTTCCCGGACAGGGAAGTAACCACGCCGACATAGCCGACGGGGATGTTGACCGCGTCCGTAAGGGTAACGTCGTAGCCTTCCGGGTTCAACCGGTATTTGCCGGGTCCAAGCACGTTTTTCCAAATGCCTTTCTGGTCTTCGTCCGCAAGAAATTCTCCCGGCGGCAGGCTTTTGCCGTCCTTGGCCGTGACGATGCCGACTTTTCCCGCCGGGATCATCACCACCGGCACTATCTTCCAGTCATGGGCAACGGGGTTGAGAAAATGGCGGCCTTCGCCCAGCGGTTCGCGCAGGATGCCTTTCTGTCCGGGATCGGCCAGTATCTGCCCGGGCGGCAGTTCCGAGCCGTCCTTGGACGTTACAATCGCCATCTGGTCGGCGCCGACATAGAAACGGCAGAATCCCCAGGTCCAGATAAAATATGCGAAAAGAATTATTACGACGCATCCGAAGATGCCTGAAAGTGCATTTGTTTTCATCGTCCAGCCTCCTTCTTTTTACTGTTGTCCGCGGTTTCCGGCGCGCCTCCGCCGGTCGGCAGCCACGACCTGATGGAAGTATCCGAGGTGATGATGCCTTTTATTTGCGGAGCAAGCCGCTGATAGAGATTGTATCTGGCCCACTCCATGCCGTCGCCGAAAGCGTCCACTTTAACCTTTAACACCGCGGCCTCGGCTTCATTCCGGAGACGGATGACATCCCGATCCGCCTCGGCGGACAGGATTTTGGCACGGGCCTGGGCCTCCGTGGTGTCTTTGTCAATCTTTGCAACTTCCAGTTCCCGTACTGCCGCGATCTTTTTGACTTCCTGTTCCTGCCTGGCTCCGATGCCGGCGCGCAGACTGAGGGTTTCCGCCTCCACTTTCTTGCCGTTCTGCAGCGCGAGCATTTCCTGGCGCACCAGTTCCGCGCGGGATTTGGCCTGCACAATCTGCTGTTCGAACTTTTTCGTCTCCTGGGCCGCGAGTTCACGGTCGCGGATAATTTTCGCCACATCATTCGGCGGAATAATATTCCTGATCAGGACGGAGTTAATGGAAACTCCGAACCCGTCGCAGGTCTGTTTCAAGTGCTTCTCCAGATCATTCTGGAACTGCTGCCTGGTTTCGCCGACGATAAACTCCACCGCAGTTTTCTTGCTGCCTTCGATCCGGATAAAGCCGCGGGCCCGCGGCAGGATCAGTTTTTTAATGATGTCTTCCATATTGCCGACTTTATGGGCCAGCAAAGCCGCCTGTTCCCGCCGGACATTGAATTCAATGGTGCCCTCGACCCTGACCGGAAAGCCGTCCGAGGTAAGGAATTCGATAACTTCAACGCCGCCCATTTCGAACCGCTGGCTTTGCAGATTGACTTCGACCACAGTCCACAAATACGGATTCAGATAGTAGGTGCCGGGGGACATGACTTCGGCGCAGACGCCTTTGCTTTCATTGCCGACAAGATAGGCATTGAGGTCGGACTCCGGCATTTTGCCGTTCAGGATGTCCTTCCCCGCCAGACTGGTCTTTACGCCGACATGGCCGGGCCGGATATTGATGGCATCAAAAACGAGCACTTCATACGCATAGGGATTGAGCCGGTACTTGCCGGGGGCCAGGATGTCGGGTTCGATTCCTTTGCAGCCATCCTGCGCCAGAATCGCGCCGGCCGGCAGATTTTTACCGAATAACCGTATTTTCACGCCGAGTTTTCCTGCCGGGATATCAGTCATTTTATGGATTTCCCAACTCCAGATATAAGGATTGCGGAAATAACGTCCTTCCGGCAGCACTTCAAGATGAATGCCCTTCTGTCCCGGACTGCCCGCCAATATTTCCGTCGCCGGCAGCGGCTCGCCTGCTTTCCTGATCAGTACCGCCAGTTCGCCGTTCTCCGGTTCAATCCGCCACCAATACCAGTACCACACCGGCAATGCGATGACCATCAAGATGATCAATGCCAGCACGGCAATGAAGCATCCGGCTTTCAGGCTGACTGTCGCCGCCGAATTCGGCGGCGACCCCTGCTTGTTCAATAAATCCTGAATTTTCATGAAAAAATACCTCCTCATGCGGTTAAAGATTCAGTTGAAAAACTACTGCCGGAAATTGAAAAGTCAAGCATCAGCTCAGCCCATTCCGGATTGATTGTCCGTCTTCGAAGGTTTGAATCCTGGCATTCAAAATCACAGTACATCCATGGCACATGACCCGCCGGCTTTTTATGGCAGAAAAAAACCGCCTGTTACGGCGGCTTTAATCAGCTTTATAACTTGATTCAGTCTTCAATGCGGCGGAGCGGTTTGCCGATGTAGATTTCACGCGGACGGCAGATCTTGTTGTCGCCGTCAACCATTTCCTTCCAGTGGGCGATCAAGCCGGGCAGACGGGCCAGCGCGAACAAGACGGTAAACATATTTTCCTGAATGC
>CAIJKT010000237.1 GCA_903821255.1 uncultured Lentisphaeria bacterium
AAAATAACTGGAACTATTTTAGAAGTATGCTATATTACCTTATATACCTTGGAGGTAATATATGGAACCCGGAACCGTTGCATCGTTTTTTACCGGTCTTAATGGATTGTTGCCGGAACGTTTTAAGCGGACGACAGCCGCCGTGCTGGCCCAAGCCTTGGGGCATGGAGGGATAAAGGTTGTGGCGCAAGAATCCGGAATTTCCAGATCAACTATTTTACGCGGGATAAGATTGCTTGAATCAGGAAAAGAAAAAGACTTGGAATTGACTAGGCAGCGCCAAATTGGAGGAGGAAGAAAGGTCGTCAATGAAAAAATACCGGAAATAATAGAAGCGCTCAATAAATTGATTGACCCGTATGTGAAAGGGAATCCTGAGAGTCCGTTACGCTGGACAAGCAAGAGTCTGAGAAAATTGTCCAATGAACTTGGTGCCGCAGGGTTTTCCGTGTCGTATGTTTCCGTTGGCAGATTACTCGAAGAGATGGGCTATACCTTGCAATCTTGCAAGAAATCACACGAGGGCGGAAATTTGCCTGACAGAAACGAGCAGTTTGAGCGCATCAACACGGTCGCGCAGGAATTCATGAACGAGAGCCAGCCGGTAATTTCGGTTGATACAAAGAAAAAAGAGCTGGTTGGAAACTTCAAAAACAACGGACACGAGTATCATCCAAAAGGAGAGGCTCCGCAGGTGAATGTGTATGATTTTATCAGTGATTCGCAAGGCAAGGCCATTCCGTACGGAGTGTACGACGTCAATGCAAATGAAGGATTTGTAAATTTGGGATCGACTCATGATACGGCGGAATTTGCGGTTGAATCCATCGCTCGATGGTGGAAAATCATGGGGATAAAACGTTATCCGGATGCTCATTCCCTCTTCATTACCGCTGACGGAGGAGGGAGCAACGGTTCCCGCAATCGACTCTGGAAGTCAGAGTTGCAGAAATTTGCAAATGACTATAATCTTCAAGTCGTTGTATCGCACTTTCCGCCGGGAACAAGTAAATGGAATAAAATCGAGCATAGAATGTTTTCCGCAATCTCAATGAATTGGCGCGGCACAGTACTAGAGACCTTTGAGGTTATTGTAAACTTGATCAAGAATACGACCAATCGCAGCGGCCTGAAAATGAAGTGCAAGTTTGACCAAAGGAACTATGAATCCGGAAAGAAAATCAGGGATTCGCAAATGCAGAGATTAAAAATGATCGTGCCAGATTTTCATCCGGAATGGAACTATGCAATTCTACCGCAAAAAGAGGATTAAAAAGGCTCATTTATTTTTTAACAACTCCTTAGCGTGAGATGCCTGTATTATTCGAATAAAGGAATTTTTGAGGAATTGTTTTTCTTCATTCCGTCAACCGTATCGTCTATTTTATCTTTTGCATCATCGGTTTTGTCTTTGACCTTGTTCTTGGTATCCCGATATTTATCAGTGGCATTGCTGAATGTCTCAGAAACGCTTTCTTTTATATTCGAAGCTTTTTCGGAAATTCCGGAAAACGAATAGCCGGCTTCTTCAAGTTTGGGTTTCAGGAGGAACCAGAATAGAACGACAAGTACGGCGATAACCAGAATCAGACAACCAACCACTTCTCCGAAAACATTCCCGCTTTTTTTTGCGTCAGCCATGTATATAAATCCTTAATTTCCTGATTTTGTGGAAAAAATACCTGAATTCCATTTATAAATATACGATGGAAGACGCTTAAAGTCAATGCTTTTATATTGGCGATTCGGGAGACATGTGAACAGAAATAGTGATATTTTTTTGCTTTTTTCAGAGGACTTGCTATATTCTTTAGCTTTTTACCAAGTAACATTTGGAATTTTATGAGTTTGATTTTAGGTATAGAAACCAGTTGTGACGAAACTTCCGCCGCCGTGGTCAGGGACGGTTATCAGGTTTTGAGCAACAGTGTTGCATCGCAAATCGCCAAACATGCGGTTCACGGCGGCGTCGTGCCGGAGCTGGCGGCGCGCGAACATCTGGTCGCGCTGAATCCTGTGCTGTCCGACGCTTTGAATGCCGCCGGCGTGACTATGCGGGATATTGACGCGGTTGCGGTAACTAACGGCCCCGGCCTGATGCCGGCGCTGCTGGTCGGTTTGAATTTTGCCAAAGGGCTGGCGGCAAGCCATAAACTGCCGCTGATCGGCATCAATCATTTTATCGCCCACATTTATGCGGCGTTTCTTGACGACGGCGCCGGACGCCTGGAAGCTCCTGAGTCATATCCGATTCTGGCGCTGGTGGTTTCCGGCGGACATACTTCGCTGCTGCTGATTGACGATCAGGGCAGGGCGCGTCTGATCGGTTACACCATTGACGACGCCGCCGGCGAGGCGCTGGACAAGGCGGCAAAACTGCTCGGGCTGGGTTATCCCGGCGGTCCGGTAATAGACAGGATCGCGACGCTCGGCAATGCCGGACACTTTAACTTTCCCCGTCCGCTTACCGGCAGCGCCGGAAAAGCGGTGCCGGAGGAGCACAAGTTCAATTTCAGTTTCAGCGGGGTTAAGACTTCCCTGCTTTATCATGTCGCAAGGTTGAGCGACAACGGGCATCTTGAAGGACCGCTGCTCAACGATACGGTCGCTTCTTATCAGGAAGCCGTCGTCGACGTGCTGTGCCGGAAGACCATTGCGGCGGCTAAGGAATTCAAGGCGGCTTCGATTGTCGTTTGCGGCGGCGTCGCATGCAATTCCCGGCTCAGAGCGCTTATTGCGGAGGAAGCCCCTGAAAATGTGATGCTGTATCTGGCGCAGCGCAAATACTGCACCGATAATGCGGCGATGGTTGCCGGTCTTGCCTGGCATTTTCTCAAAAACGACGCGGTCAGTGACCTTGGCATTGACGCCTTTGCCCGCCTGCCGATGATAACTCAAGTTCCATTTGTGCGAGTTGCAAAATTATGAAAACATGTGTGATATTTGATCTTGACGGTACTTTGATTGATTCCCGCCAGGATCTGGCTGATGCGGTAAACTGGATGCGCGCTCAATTCAACCTTCCGCCGCTGGCATTGACGCAGGTTGTCGGCTATATCGGCAACGGGATAAAACTGCTGGCGGAACGTTCGCTTAAAGGTTCGGATGTTGCCATGGAGCAGGGGCTCCCGCTGTTGAAAGAATATTATGATGAACATCTGATTGACAATACCTGTCTGTATCCCGGAGTGGCTGAAGGCCTGGCCGGACTGCGTAATTCCGGCGTTAAGCTGGCGGTCATCACCAATAAGCCCCATACCGCGACGCTTAAAATTTTGAAGCAGTTGAAGGTTTATGATGATTTTGATACCATAATCGGCGGCGACAGCGGATTCCCTTTGAAACCTGATCCCGCCCCTTTGCTTCATTTTGTGAACAAATGCGGCGCCGTTCCGGCTCAAAGCTGGATGTGCGGCGATCACTATACTGATCTGGAAGCAGGCAGACGCGCCGGCATGAAACGCTGTTTCGCCGCTTATGGTTTCGGCAACCCGAAGGACGAGCATTGCGAATATTCAGTTTCCGCGTTCCCTGAATTCGTCAAGCTCTGCCTGAGCCTGCTTTGACATTTTTATTCGCGACGGAAACAGTTGCCGGCAAAAAAAGGAAAGCTGAAAAATGAGTGAACTTTTGAGATTCGCGGTTATCGGGGATACGCATTACTGCTGGAAGAGACATCATCCTGCGGCCTGGCAACGAAACGGTTCCGTTGCCAATGTGCCGGATTACATACGTTATATGGAAATGCTGAAGACCGGCGGAATTAAGCTGCTGCGCCAAATCGCAAATCTGCACCCTGAATTGTTGATTTCAACCGGCGATTACATTGAAGGCGGACTTGGCGACAATCCGGCATATGCAACAGAGGAAATACTCGATGGCTGGGATTTGCTGAATCAGGCCGGCATTCCGGTTCTGATTGCCAAAGGTACCCATGAGGGCGGAGTTGACACGCCGGGCGGAATCACTTTCCGGGAACAGATCATCCCCGTGATGGCCGCCGGCTGCGGTGGTGCGGTTTCCCGCGAATATTACCGCTATGATTTGCATGACTGCGCATTTATGATTCTCGATTACCTGCAATTTGAACCGGGCGGCGAGCAGGAAGTATGGTTGACCGGCGAACTGGAGCAGGCATCGCGCACCGCCCGTCATATTTACCTTTTCGCCCATCCGCCGCTGTATCTGTGGGGCCGTCATTTTTTTGACAGTCCCGGCTTCGCGGCCCGGATAGAGCAGTTATGCCGCAAATATCCGGTAGACGCCTATTTTTGCGGACATACACATAACCAGTCAGTAAGTTTCCACCGGACGGAGAGCAGCGGGAATGGCTTTCTTCAACTGACCGGTTCCGCTGTGGGGTATCCCGATATGCCGGTAACCAGTCTCGATACTTATCACCGGATTGCTGAATACGATGCCGGCGACCAGTATTTATGGGGGATTCTTGAAGACAGCGCACCGGGTTTTTTCATGGTTGAGGTTGAGGACGATGAAACCCGTATCGAATGGCATTCCATGACCGGTTCGGCAACCTTAATGCTTCCCGGGCGGAGGATGCCGCCGGTATCCTTGAAGAAACCGGCCTTTGTTCCGGCAGATCACCGGTTGTCAGACAATGATTTGTATCAGATCAAAGGCGGCTGGATAAATATTTTCAGCGTCATCCGCGGGAATAATGATTCAGAGATTAAAATTAACGGAATTGCGATGGGCGCAATTCCTGACAATGTGTCGTATGCCGCACGGCGTCTGATCGCCTTGCCTGACCGTGCCATTGCCCGGATCGGTTTGTCCAATCAGATAGAAATCAGAATGCCGCATCAGCAGACTTTCGCGGTGGGAAGTATTTCTCTGGAATTGCTGTTATATGATGGACGCATCGTCCGTTCTCATATCGCACCGGAAAATATGGTTTGCGGTCAGGCCTGGCAGGAATACCGCCATCCTGAACGGTTCCATATCGTCACCCCTGGTGAAACTGTAACTGTTGCCGCAGTTTTTGATCATGTGGAAGCGGAATACAAGGTATGAAACCTTATTGCTTTGTGAGAAAGCGGATTAGTTTTGTGACTATTCGGACTATCCGGGAAAAGTATTTTAACCGCTCTTGAATTTCAATAATGCTCAATTAGGTTACAGCCATAAGATATTAAAACTATTTTCAGGTAAAAACATGAAAATTACAGGCTGCTCTTTGGCACAGGCTCCGGAGATTCTCGCAATTATAAATGATGCGATTATCAATACCACTGCGTTGTATGACTACAAACCGCGAACGATGGTGAAAATGGAAGCCTGGTTCGAGGCGAAAAAAGCGGGCGGTTATCCGGTTTTAGGCACTTTCGAAGAGGACGGGACGCTTGCCGGGTTTGCCAGTTACGGCGCATTCCGCGCATGGCCGGCGTATAAATATTCAATTGAACATTCAGTTTACATTCAAAAAGATAAACGGGGCCGGGGGCTCGGGAAGATGCTGCTCCGCGCACTCATTGAGACCGCAAAGCAGCAGAACTATCATATGATGATCGGCGGTATCGATTCTGCGAACCTGGCGAGTATCAAACTGCATCATAGATTAGGCTTTGCGCATTGCGCGAGCATTAAACAGGCGGGGTACAAATTCGGACGATGGCTTGATCTGGAATTCTATCAGTTGATTTTACCCACGCCCGAAACTCCGGCTGAGGATTGAAATTATCACGGACCAGGCATCTGCCCGGTCACGAATAAAGTATTTTCAGTGCTCTTGAATTTCAGTAAAGCTTATATTAGATTACGTCAAGAACAGACTGATAATATATACTGTAGATGGAGATAGAATGGAGCATTCCTGGCTGATAGGATTGATTTTGGGAGCAGCTAACTTTATTCCCGGCGTTTTGCTCGCCGTATTCTACCGTCCGCTTGGAACATGGTATTCCCGTTTCGGTCTTTGCATATTTTACGGGGAGATGCTCAAAAAAGAACGGCGTTCACGGATGTTTATTCTGATACTTGGTGCATGGCTGGCTGTTTGGGGAATAATTTTCACATTTCTTATTCCAGCTCTGGTGAAATATGAGTCGCAACAAAAAGCAGAAAACGCCGCGAAAACACGCACAACTATAAACGGAGCGCAATAATGAAAAAGTTTTTATGCTTACTCGCCATGATTATGTTTTTAGCCGGATGCATTACCACGGGACCGACAGTTTCAAAATCAGACATGGGAAATCTGGAGTTGAATGTCTATACTCAGGACAAAGAGATAAACAGTTGTTTTGCTGAAGTTTATGTCGATACAATATTCATGGGCAATATTTCTACGAACAGACCGGTATTAAATCTGAGAGAAGGTAAGCATAATATCAGGATTGAGCTGAAAGGACATAAGCCTTATGAGAAGAAGATTTTTATTGCAGGCGATCCCAATCACCAAGTCCTGAATATATTGCTTGAAAAACAATAACTATTGAATCGTGTAGCTGCCGGAGGCGCGATATGGCTATGGATACGGGCGCAGCCCCTGAGAAAATGACAATACAGGCTTTGCGGAAAACATTATTGCATTACACAAAGCCGGATCTGCGAAAAGCGATTCTGCAGATGATTTCCGCCATTATTCCTTATTTGGGATTGTGGGTCATCCTTGTTTACATGGTGAAGCAGAAATACCCGTTTGTGCTGATTTGCCTGCTTATTATACTTGCCTCGCTTTTTCTGGTGCGCATATTTATCTTTTTTCACGACTGCGCGCACAATTCTTTTTTTGCCTCGACACGGGCTAATACTATCCTTGGTTATGTGACTGGTGTATTGACTTTTACGCCGTTCAGATACTGGCAGCACAATCACCTTGTCCATCACAACACCTATGCGGACCTGGATCACAGAGGAGTCGGCGATATTTGGACATTGACGGTTGATGAGTACCGGACAGCTTCCGGAATGAAGCGATTAGGCTACAGGCTCTATCGCAATCCTTTCGTTTTTCTCGGAATCGGACCGGGATACTCTTTTTTGCTTACCCAGCGGTTACTGCACCAATGGGAGGGAAGGAACGAGCGCTTCAGCGCGGCGGTGACCAATGCGGCTATTTTAGTAATCATTGCGGCAACCGGCCAGACGATCGGGTTGAAAACCTATCTGCTGATTCAACTGCCGATAATCCTGATCGGCGGGGCTGTCGGCGTGTGGCTGTTTTATGTTCAACATCAATTCGAAGGCGTGTACTGGTCCCGACATGAGAACTGGGACCCGGTGGAGGCTGCTTTGAAAGGAAGTTCATATTACAAACTGCCCAAGGTGCTTCAATGGTTTTCCGGCAATATCGGACTGCACCATGTTCACCATGTCCTGCCCAGGATTCCGAACTATAAACTGCAGCAGAGTTACGATGAATCACCAATCATGCAGGCCGTGCCGCCCATGACCCTCGGTAAAAGCCTCAAATCGCTGTTTTTAAACCTGTGGGACGAGAAGCAGCAGAAGCTGGTAAGCTTCAAATCCTTGAACGTGACTTCCGCGGCTAATAAGCAGAATTGACGCAGTTCCAGT
>CAIJKT010000238.1 GCA_903821255.1 uncultured Lentisphaeria bacterium
CATATACCAGATAGCCGAAGCAAAACACCGTTGCAATTGTGACGACATAGATCATAATTAAGCTCCCCGATCCTTTAAGTAACCGTTAAACCTGCTGCCAGCGGCAGCGTAAACCAGAACGCCGCGCCTTGTCCGGCATCGCTTTCCACGCCGACGTTTCCGTCATGCGCTTCAATAATCTCCTTGACGATAGCCAGTCCCAGTCCGGCCCCGGAATTCTTCTCCTGGCCGGGAATACGGAAGAACTGCTCGAAGATCCGGTCCTGGTATTGTTTGGGAATGCCTTTGCCGGTATCTTTAATGGTGAATTTAACTGCGCCGGAAACCGGTTCCGCGGAAATCGTAATCGAGCCGCCGGGATTGGTGAAGCGCAGGGAATTGGACATCAGATTGCTGAAAACATGGTCTATCCTGGCGGGATCGGCATTTACTTCCGGCAGATCACCGGAAATGGCAAATTTAACATGAATGCCTTTGTCTTTAGCTTCGACCAGAAACGGTTCGACGCTGTCACGGGCAAGCGCCGACGGCCGAATTTTCTGAAATTCCAGAGAATCTTTGCCGGATTCGATGCGGCTGATGTCCAGCAGGTTATCGAGAATATCCGACAGCCTTTCGCTGTCATCCCTGGCCGCGATCAGCAGTTCAGTCTGTTTTTCATTAATAACGCCGATTTTTTCATCGAGCAGCAGATGGATGGACATGCGCAGCGAAGTAAGCGGGGTCTTCAACTGGTGGGAGAGCGTGGCGACCACTCCTTTTTTCAGTTCATTCTGCTCATAACTCCGGGTGACATCCCTGATTACAATTGAACACCCGGTCAACTCCCCCTGGTCTCTGACGGCCGGAATCGGAACCACTGACGGCTGAAAAAAATGTTCCCGGTTTTCGATAAAATGCTGAACAAACTTACCTTTTCCGGTATTTTCCGCCGGACGCCACTCCAGCAGGGCGCGGTCAACCAGTTTTGACAGCCAGTCCAGCCCGACATCCTTGACCATAACTCCGGGCTTCAGCCCGAAATAACGCTCCGCGGTTTCCGTGGCCACTTCCACTCTGCCGTCCAGGTCAAGCACCGCCACGGCATCCGGCAGCGCTTTGAAAACCTCAATATTCGCCTGCCGGTTGCGCATTAATTCGCGCCGGTCGGTCGTCCGGGCTTGCCGGAGTCCTTCCGCCATGGCGTTAAATGTTTCCGACAACAATCCGATTTCATCTCTGGATTTTACCTTCAGCACGACATCAAGGTTTCCCCGGCGGATGTCATCGGCGGATTCGATCAGCGTATGAATGGGGGCCAGAATCCAGCGGCGGACGAAAAAACTCAGCAGCAGCGCGGCGGCGGCGCACACCAGAATTGTCGCCAGCATCTGATTAAAAGCCGCTTCCGCCCGGCGTTTCGCCGCTTTGTTCGCCTGCTGCATGTTATCCTGATTTAACCGGATAAGCTCCCCGAGCAGTCCGCTGATTTCGTTCGAACAGGTCAACTGGCTTTTAAAATATGTTTCCCGCCTGGACTCAAAAGGCCGGCTTTTATCGCCGGTTCCAGGAATGATCTTTTCATATTGCCCGAAAAGATTTTTTAGTTTTTCCGCCGTCTCCTTTTCGCCCGGAATTGTGATATTGTTCAGTTCCACGGCTAAAGCATCATGAAAATTTTTCAAGTTTAAATCTATCTGCTTTTGTCCTTCTCCCGGACTGCCAAGCAACGAATATGCCGTTCCGCTGTCAATTCCTTCAAGCGCCCGGCGCATATTCTGGCAGGCAATGACACTGATATAATTTTCCCGCAGAATCACATTGATTGACTGTCCGAGGTCGATGATATGCCCTATCGTGAGCACGCCGAGAATGGCGACTATCGCAAACAAGCCGCCAAATCCCAGTAAAAGCTTTGTCCGTATTCCCGAAATCATATTAAATCCTTATAAATTTAAAAAAGATCAGGATTAATATTAGCAGATGTTATGCCAGAAGGTAAAAATTTTTCTGAGGGAAAATCGTTGACGGAAAAACCGGCTGGCTTGATTTTTGCAAGGCTGCGGTTTTTGTGCATTGCAAAATGCAATGTGACGGCAGGTTTTCTTTTCAGATGCCGTATTGTTTGCGTTTGCGCCAGAGAGTGGCCTGGTCAATTCCCAGAATGTCCGCGGCCTCCTGCAGGGACCTGGTCGCGGCGATCACCCGGCGGATATGGGCTTCCTCTATTTTATCCAGCGATACCATTGCGCCAAGTTCGGTCATCTCATTGCGCGGCGCCATTGCTTCCGGCAGATGCTCCGTTCCGATATATTCACCCTGACAAAGAATCGCGGCACGCTCGATTACATTGCGCAGCTCGCGGATATTGCCGGGCCAGCCGTAGTTTTTCAGCGCCGCAACGGCTTCAGCGGAAAACCCGGCGAATCTTTTGTGGTTCTGCGCCCCGAAAAACGCCAGCATGTTGCCGGCGATGGCTTCAATATCGTCCGGACGTTCGCAAAGCGGCGGAATTTTGATCTGAATCACGTTCAGCCGGTAATACAGATCCTCCCTGAAACGACCTTCTTTAACCGCCTGTTCCAGATTTTCATTGGTGGCGCTGATGATGCGGACATCCGCCCGGCGGGTCTGGTGGTCGCCGACCCGCTCATATTCCCGTTCCTGGATGAAGCGCAGCAGTTTAGGCTGGATCGAAAGTGGAATCGCGCCGATTTCGTCGAGAAAAATGGTTCCTTTTTCACAAGCGGCAATGCGCCCCGGATTGTCCCGGACCGCCCCGGTGAACGCGCCTTTGACATGCCCGAAAAGTTCGCTTTCCAGCAGTTGCGAACTGAGCGAAGGGCAGGAAATCACGCCCAGCGGTTTGCCGGCCCGCCTGCTCCAGCCGTGAATCGCCCTGGCCAGCACGGTCTTGCCGGTGCCGCTGGGGCCCAGGAGCATTACCACGGCTTCGGTCGCCGCGACCTGCCGGGCAATTTCAATCGTGCGCTGCATTTCCGGATGGCAGGAACTGAAAAACCCGGCCGGGTTTGAACGCTCAATATCTTCCTGTAAAATCGCGATCCGCTGTTCCATGCGCCGCATGTCGGCGACACGGGCCGCGACCAGCAGCAACTGTTCAGGCTTGAACGGTTTCTCAAGATAATCCGTCGCTCCCCGGCGCATGGCTTCCACGGCGGTGTCAATGGAGGCATAAGCGGTGATCACAACAATTTTCAGCCACGGCGAAACACTCAACAGAATCGGAATCAAATCCATCCCGTCGTCTGTTCCCAGACGCAGATCCACAAACGCCAGATCGAAAACCTGTCGCCGGGCTTCCGCTTCCGCATCATGAATATTGCTGACCGCCGTAACCTGATTCCCGTATGATTCCAGGCAGATATTCATGGTTTTCCGGATATTGGCCTCGTCGTCCACTACCAGAATATTTAAGTTATCTGCAAATTGTTGACAGTTTTCTGACATTTTTCTCTCAATTATTTAAACCGCTTAATAAGCTTATCCCGCCGCATCATTTTTGCAAATGGCTTTGCCGTCCTGGATTTCGTAGAAGGCGGCGTTTTTGAAAAAATCATCCGACGGTTTTCCGGTGAAAGTGAAAAATATCTGTCCGGCCTGGTTGATCACTTTGAAAAACATTTCCCGGGTAACGGCGTCAAGCTCGCCGGTCACATCGTCCACCAGCACGACAATGCCGCTTTTGTCTTTGCCGGCGGAAAGAATGTTCACTTCAGCCATTTTCATGCAGAGCGAAATCAGGCGGCACTGACCGGTGGAGCCGTAGTTCTTTAACAGTTTATGGTTATAATTGAAGTCGAAATCGTCCAGTTGCGGGCCGAAACTGGTATAGCCGCGCCGGATGTCGCGCTCCCGCTCCCTTTCAAAAATCTCCAGATAGCGGCTATAATCATCGGTTCCGGAACTGTTGCGGTACTTAATGCTGAAAGAGACCTTTTCAGGAAAGAAACTTTTAATGATATTTTCAATTTCAGAGCCGAGGATATCGGAATATTTCCGCCGCTGAACGGCGATAAAACTGCCGGTGGAGGCCATTGCCGGTTCAAACGCTTTGATCACATTTATATTGCGGTCGGACTTGATGACGGCATTTCTGGATTTCAGCGCCAGCGAATAATCGTGCAATGACGAAAGGTACTCCGGCTCCATCATCGAAATGAACATGTCCAGCAGGCGCCTCCTGAGACTTGAGACCCC
>CAIJKT010000239.1 GCA_903821255.1 uncultured Lentisphaeria bacterium
CTGGCGGCTTCGTAACCGTCCATTCCCGGCATTTCAATATCCATCAGAATCAGATCAAGGTCAGGGTTAATGCGGCAGGCTGCAACAGCTTCAACACCGGTTCGGGCTTTTAAAATTTCCCTGCCGAACTTTTTGACTGTTATAGCAATCAGTATTTCTGATTTCTCGTCATCTTCGGCAATTAATATTTTCAGCGGCTTAATTTGATACTCTTCCGCATCTGCCGGAATAATATTCTCAGCCACATTTTTTTCTTCCGTTTCAGTCTTATACGGAATGGTGAAATAGAATATTGAGCCTTTGCCCTCTTCACTTTCCACCCGTATTCTGCCGCCCAGCATTTCCACATAAGCTCTCGATATGGACAAGCCCAATCCGGCGCCCTGAAAAGCTCTTTTATCGCCGGAATGCACCTGGATAAAACGGTCAAAAATAGCATCCTGTTTGTCTTTGGGAATTGCAATGCCGGTATCTCTTACAAAAAATTCAAGGTATTCACCCTGTTTCTCATAGCCGATTTCAATAGAACCGGCCAATGTAAATTTTATGGCGTTTTTTACCAGATTGGTAAGAACGGCATAAATTTTTTCTTTATCGGTTTTAATGACAGCCTCGTTTGAGGGTAAAGGCGTTTTAAAGGAAATCCGGATTCCTTTTTGCTCAACTTCCGGTTTAAAGAAGGAATAGATGTATTCAATCTGCTCATTCACATTTGTCTCTGAAACTGAAACTGGCATCTGTCCTGATTCAATTTTAGAGATACTGATTATATCGTTGATTGTATTAAGCATGCGGTCGCCGCTTTTTTCAATTATGCTTATATACTGCTGCTGTTCCTCGCCGGTTAAATGAGTTTCTTTAAGCAGTTCGGTAAATCCCAGAATCCCGTTCATGGGCGTTCTGATCTCGTGGCTCATATTGGCCAGGAAGGCTGATTTCAGGCGGTCGCTTTCTTCGGCCTTCTCTTTGGCTTTGATAAGTTCTTCTTCCGTGCGTTTTAGCTCAGAGATATCCAGTATTATAGCCACAAGATAATCGACCGATCCGTCGGAATGACGCAAGCATTGAACCGCCATGTGGGTAAAGACGCTATGGCCGTCTTTGTGGATAAAACGCTTATCCAGCGTGTAGCCTTCGATTTCGCCGGTCAGAAGTCGATTGAACTGCGTCAAATCGGCGGACAGATCGTCAGGATGAGTCAGTTCTGTCCAGGTCATCTGTGTCAATTCGACTTTGGTATAACCGAGCATATCGCATAACGTGGTATTGACATCCATCCAGCCTTTATCCGGCGAAGTGATAGCGCGTCCGGTAAAGGGCAGTTCGAAATAACTGCGAAACCGTGCTTCGCTCAGACGCAAGGCTTCTTCGGTCTGTTTGCGCATCAGCGCCGCCCCGATGTGCAGGGCGATTCCTTCGAGGATTTCAACCGTGTTCAGGGTGAAGCAGCCTTTGCGCCGGTCGTTAAACTGGATCAGCCCGATAATCGCATCCTTGTTACGGATGGGCACCAGCGCCACGGAGGCATATCCCTGGTAAATGCATTCGTTGCGCGGTCGCCACCGCGGGTCCTGATCGGCCGGAATGTCCAGAATCGGGAATGAATTGTTCGTCCAGAAGCTTCCCCCCCGGGTGAATAGCGGATTGGACGCGTCGGTCTTGCCGGAAATAACCAGGCCGCAGGTACATTCAAGATTGATGTTGCCGTTTTTATTCCGGCACACTCCGCCAGCGCCGGAACGCTTGATCAGCGTGTTTTCTTTGAGCATAAAATCACCTGAAAAACCTTGCTGGACGAAATAAGGGAAGTCATCTCCTTCTTTCAGGCGGATACCCACGGCGTCAAAACAGGTCCGCGTTTTCAGTATGGCAAGTACCCGCCGGATTGAGTCCTGAAGATTGCCCGGTTCATTCAGTATATTCAGTATTGCCAAGCCCATTTCTTTATATGTATCGGCCCGTTTGCGCTCGGTGATATCATTAAACGTCCAAATTCTGCCATAATATTTTCCATCCTTGCCGAAAACCGGCGCGGAATATCTGTCCAGAACCATCCCGCTCTTAAATTCGATCTCGTCACTGCTGATTTCGTTAACATGATTATTCAGATACGTGATTTTTCCCAGAAATTGTTCCGGATATCTGGTTAAGCTTACAACATGCTTAAGCAACGAGGTGTCATCTTCATCAGACAGAATATGCGGCGGAATATTGAACATTTCAATAACTCGCCGATTAGTCAGCACCCGCTTATTATTTTCATCTATCACCAAAATTCCGTTATTCGAAGCGTTCACCTGCGACTCAAGTAAAGCTGTTTTTGATTGTAATGCCCCCTCCGTCCGCTTGCGCCCGGTGATATCGCGAATAAAAGCCACAATCCTGCCTTCGGCTGGCCGGTACTGAACGCTTGATTCGACATCAAAAATGCTTCCGTCCTTGCGGCGGTGCCGGGTTTCAAAACGATCTTCGCCCTGCGTCGCAAGCTTCCGGATGCGGGCGGCAATATCATCAGGCGTTTCGTTAACCTCCAGATCGGAAATACGCATGCTCAGCAGTTCCTGCGTACTGTAGCCGCTCATCCGGCAATAGGTTTCACTGACTTCCAGCACATGTCCTTGCATATCCACAGCCCAAAAACCGTCCATGGCCGTCTGAAGGATAGTACGATACCGTTCCTCGCTGTTCCGCAGTTTCTCTTCTGCCTGTTTGCGCTCGGTGATGTCGTTAAAGATAACCGCGAATTGATTCTTCTGCGGACTGAATGCCGCGACTTGATAATGTCGGTTTAATGTACTGGAGTAGTTTTCAAAACTGACGGGTTCGCCGGTTAAAGCCACTTTGCTATAGATTTCAATCCAGAAATATTCTGTTTCCGGCAGGATTGTTAAAA
>CAIJKT010000240.1 GCA_903821255.1 uncultured Lentisphaeria bacterium
AGTATCGGAGTGGTTATGCAGAAGGCTTGTCCAGATTGTCCAAAATGTGTGCAAAACAGAAAAGCATTATGCTCAACAGCACTCCAAAGTATCGGAGTGGTTATGCAGAAGGCTTGTCCAGATTGTCCAAAATGTGTGCAAAACAGAAAAGCATTATGCTCAACAGCACTCCAAAGTATCGGAGTTGGCTGTCTAAAATGTTGATCTGCCCCATAGGCCCCATAGGCCCCATAGGCCCCATCGGACCCATAGGCCCCATCGGACCCATAGGCGCCATCGGACCCATAGGCCCCATCGGACCCAGATTACGAAAAACATTGAGCAGAACAGGTGTCCAAAGTATCGGAGTTGGCTGTCCAGAATGACCAGGCGGCGAAGCGCCGGAAGTATATGCCTGAGTCCCGGCTTCCGGCTTTGTTCTTTGTAAAGCGGCGGACAGGTGTTAGATTATTTGGTTTTACTTGATGACAACGGGGTGTTTTTCGGTTCAAAAATAACTGGAGGCTTGTATCATGGGTTCGCTGGTACTTATTGTGGTGGCATTGTGTGTATTCACGCTGGGCTACCGGTTTTACGGTCTTTTTATTGCGCATAAAGTGCTTGGGATTGATCCGAAACGTCCGACTCCGGCGGTTGAATTTGCCGACGGGCGGGACTTTGTGGCGACCAATAAGTATATGCTGTTCGGACATCACTTCGCGGCGATCGCGGCGGCGGGTCCGCTGCTGGGACCGATTCTGGCGGCGCAGTTCGGGTATCTGCCCGGCGCGTTGTGGATCATCATCGGTTCGGTGATTGGCGGCGGGGTGCATGACATGACGGTGCTTTTCGCATCGGTGCGTCACGGAGGCCGCAGTCTGGGCGAAATCGCCCGCGAACAGATCGGGCCGGCCGGCGGCGTCGCCGCCACGCTGGCGGTGCTGTCCATCCTGATTCTGGCGCTGGCCGGGCTGGCGCTGGCGGTGGTCAACGCCATGGCCGAGAGCGCCTGGGGCACCTTCACGGTTTTCGCCTCCATCCCGATAGCGCTGATTATGGGGCTGTATATGCAATATTTCAAGCCGGGCGACGTCAAAGGCGGCAGCATAATCGGGGTGACCCTGCTGCTGGCTTCGGTATTCTTCGGGCATTATATCGCGTCGGTGCCGGCGCTGGCGCAAATTTTTCTGCTGAGCAAAAACCAGATCGCCGTCGCGATCCCGCTTTACGGATTTGCCGCATCGGTGCTGCCGGTCTGGATGATCCTCTGCCCGCGCGACTACCTGTCGTCTTATCTCAAGATCGGCACGATCGGCCTGCTGGCGGTCGGCATCCTGGTGGTGCTGCCGGAGCTGAAAATGGCCCCGGTCATGAAATTTTCCAGCGGCGGCGGCCCGGTCATTCCCGGCTCGCTGTTTCCGTTCCTGTTCATCACGATTGCCTGCGGCGCGATTTCCGGCTTCCATGCCATCATCGGCACCGGCACTTCATCCAAGATGATTGCCACCGAAGCGGATATTCCGTTTGTCGGTTACGGCGCCATGCTGATGGAAGGCATGGTGGCGCTCATGGCCCTGATCTCCGCCTGCGTACTGGTTCCGGCGGATTATTTCGCGATCAACGCCGCGCCGGAGGCTTTCGCCAAACTGGGCATGTCCACGGTGAACCTCAATGCGCTGTCGGCGGGGGTTCAGGAAAATCTTCAGGGCAGAACCGGCGGGGGAGTTTCGCTGGCGGTCGGCATGGCCTATATCTTCTCCTCGCTGCCGTATATGGACAAATTGATGTCTTACTGGTATCATTATGCGATCATGTTTGAGGCGCTGTTCGTGCTGACCGCGGTGGACGCCGGCACCAGGGCGGGGCGTTTCCTGCTGCAGGAACTGTTCGGCAAATTCGACCGCCGGTTTCTGAATCCGCGCTGGACGCCGGGCATTGTCGTGACCGGGGCGGTATTCACTTTCTCCTGGGGCTATCTGGTATATACCGGCAACATCGCCACCATCTGGCCGCTGCTCGGCATGAGCAACCAGCTGCTGGCCGCCTGCGCTCTGTTCATCGTTTCCGTAATGCTGCTGGCGATGGGGAAGAAGAAGTATGTCTGGATCACGGCGGCGCCGGCCTTTTTCCTGGTGATCGTGACCTTCTGCGCCGGCTATTTGAATATTACTCAAAACTATCTGCCGAAGGGCAAATATCTGCTGGTCACGCTCTCCATTCTGGTGATGTGCCTGATGGCGGTGGTTTTCGTGATCGCCTTCAAAAGAGCCTTGAAACATTACTATGACACCGGCAGGCCGGAGGATCTGGCGCCGGAAGCTCCGCCCGAAGAACCGGAAGAGGTTCCTTTGTATGAAGAAGCCCGCCATGCCGAATCCGAACCCAGAATTTAAGGGCCTGCACAATTTGCAGGTCAGTTCCTGCCGGAATCATCGTCCGTCTGCTGCAGAAGGATCTTTTCCCGGAGCATCAGGGCCGCGCCCCTGGCGGTGGCGTATTCGTCGAGCGTGGATATCTCTATGGCCAGATTATCCGCGGCGCCGGGCATGCAGCGCAGCGGCAGTTCCCGTTTGATGGTATCGGTCAGAATATTGCCCAGTCCGGCCAGTTCCCCGCTCAGGACGATCATTGACGGATTCAGCAGCGTGACCACGGTGGCAAGCGCATTGCTGATTTTGCTGCTGATGTCATACGCCAGCATTCTGGCGGCTTTATCGCGCCCGGCCAGTTCGCAGAACGCCGCGATGGTGAAATTCTCCGTCTTCAGTGCGGTATTGACTCCGTTATTGATAAGTTCCGCGACTCTGCGTTTGAGCCCGGCTTCCCCGGCGATGGCTTCCAGGCAGCCGCGGTTGCCGCACTGGCATAACGGGCCTTCCGGCATGATGACAATATGGCCGATTTCCATTCCCCGGCTGTTGCCGCCGATGAACAGCGTGCCGTTTTTGACAAATCCGCCGCCGATGCCGGTTCCCATTTCCATGTGGAAAAGGCTTTCCGGCGGTTGCGGAAATCTGCTGTAATATTCCATATAAGTCCCGACAATCGTTTCCGGCAGGATCAGGGCGTGCCGAAGGCCGGTCATTTCGCGGAGCCAGGTTCCGCTGTTAAAATTCTCCCACCCCTGGAGGTTGACCGCCTTCAGTGATATGCCGTGTTCAATATCGACAATTCCCGGGTCGGAAAAACCGGCTCCGGCAACGATTTTCCAGTCAACCCCGACCTGGTTTTTCAATGCCGTCACTACGGTCCTGATTTCATTGCGGCAGTCTTCAAGTCCTTTGCGGGAAAGTCCCGGCGCTTCCGCCGAAGCAATGACTTTGCCGTTCAGGTCTGTAATTACGCCGATGGTCTTTTTGAACTGGAAATCAATGCCGAGCAGCCATAAATAATCCATGTTGAAGGTTATTGCCGGCGAAACGCGGCCGGTTTTCTTGCCTTTCCGCTCCAATTCCGAAATTATTCCGTCCTGCTTCAATTCGTCAACAACTTCAAATACCGTTGCCGGTCTGATGCCGGTCTGCCGGACAAAGTCGGTTCTGGTCATTTGGCCGCTGCTGCAAAGACATTTTAAGATTTCCTGCCGGATATCTATTTTTTTGCTCATTTATAGTGAAACTTTCATTTTAATGGTTTTTTATAATACTATTATGTATTAAAAATACTTTTAAAAATCGAAAATATCAAGTAATCTCTTTTAAAATTGTTGAAAAATTTGTTTTTCAGAGATATAATTCTAGTAATTAATACATTTTATTATTAAAAATATCAGGAATCATCCAATGAATACGGTAAGAATGGGCGAAATGACGGTTAACGAGCTTCAGGAATATCTGAAGACCAATCAGACAATTATTCTGCCATACGGCGTGGTCGAACAGCACGGTTATCATCTGCCGCTGGACACCGATATCCGGAATGCTGAAATCATGGGGGCAAAGCTTGCGGAAAAGCTTGGCTGTATCGTTGCGCCGACGCTGAACTACTGTTTTTCCGGCGGTATGCTGACCGGAACTATCAATGTAAAACCCAATACGTTTGCCAATATGGTCGGCGAAATCATCGAATCGCTGGCCTTGCAGGGCTTCAAGAATATTATCGTATTGCCGGGACACGGCGGCAGCGAAAGCATGTTCCACCTCAAGGAATCGCTGCGTATTCTCAAATGGTTGAACCCGGCGTTGCGCGATACGATGATTATGATGGTATCGCTTTGGGATTTTTCTCCGACGTGGCGGAAGATGTTTGAATCACGCGATTATCATGCGGCGAATGCCGAAACTTCACTGATTAAATATTGGACCCCGGAAGCAGTGCGGGAAAAAGTGGTGCTGGACAAACCAGCCGTGGCGGAAATGCTGCGCAATGACCCGGACTCTTATCAGAAACGCACCTCGTTTACCGGACTGAATGAAGAAATTCCGTTTACCGAACAGCGCGCCGAAGTGAAGGTTGGAGTGATGGGGTATCCTGAAGAAGCTACAGCCGCAACCGGCAAAAAGATCAATGACGAAATCCTGAAAAATGCTGTTCCGGCGCTGAAGAAGGCTATTGCCACCGCAGTGAAGGCCAGGCGGAATGGAACTGCGGTAGAAATAAAAAATAATGACAAGCTGAAAATATTATCCCTTTGAAATCCATGAAAATTATCGACTTAACCTTTGAACCGGGCCGGGCGCCGGGCGGTTTTTTTAAAACTCAGCGCAAGGATATCTGCCTGAAATCGCCGGGCGTGGAATATACCGGGGTTATATATGAGTTCACCATGAGTTCCATGGCGGGAACTTATCTGGATCTGCCCGGACATATCGCGGAAACCGGCGACGGTCAGGATGCCGCGAATTATCCGCTGGAAAACCTATATCGCCGTCGCGCCGTGGTTATCCGGCTTGACCGTCAAGACGGTTCCGGCGGAGTCACGGCGGCGGAACTGGCGGAGGCCGGCCAGGCTGAGATCCGGCCGGGAGATGCGCTGATCATCAATGCGCTCGGTAATCGCCAGTTTTATGAAATAGGTGAACGTTCCGTTTTTTTCGAGCAGGACGCGGTCGAATGGATGATTGCGAAGCAGGTGGAGCTGCTGGTTTCGGATATCTATGAAAGCACGGCGCTTACCGGAGTTTTCTACCGGCTTTTTCAGGCGGGGATTTCAACGGTATGCTTTCCGGTGAATCTGAACAAGCTGACAGTCCCGGAAATAAAGTTAACCGTGATGCCGCTGCCGGTCCGGGAAGTTACCCAGATTCCGTGCAGGGTTGTCGCTGAAATATAAGACCAATAATTAAGGAGTTTAAAATGACAACCGCAAAGAAGATTGACAAGAAACACATCACCGGCGGCGAAACCGACGGCGGAATTACCAGTTCCTATGCCACCAAGGACGGAGTGAAATTGAAAGTTCCGTATTCTTTCATGGGCACCATCTACGGCAAAGAGGAAGAGGAAGCCGTACTGGCGGCGATGAAGCAGGATACGCTGACAATGGGACCGAAGACTGCCGAATTTCAGAAGAAATTTGCAGCAATGTGCGGCGTTAAACACGCGTTCGCCGTCTCCAACTGCACCACCGGCATGCATGTATGCACTCAGGTTTTCGACATCAGAAAAGGCGACGAAGTAATCGTCACCCCGAATACCTTTATCGCCACTTCGCTGGTAGTCCTGAAGGAAGGCGCGATTCCGGTTTATGCCGACATTGATCCGAAAACATTCAACATAGACCCGAAAGAAGTCGCCAAAAAAGTGACCGGCAAAACCAAGGCAATCTACGTGGTTCATTATGCCGGCTTGATGGTGGACATGGATCCGATCATGGAAATCGCGAAGAAGTACAACCTGCTGGTGCTGGAAGACTGCGCTCATGCTCCATATGCGGAATACAAAGGCAGAAAAGCCGGTTCCATCGGCGACGTCGGCGTGTTCTCGTTCCATTCGCTGAAGAACATCACCACCTGCGGCGAAGGCGGGATGATCACCACGAATAATGATAAGTTCGCCAAGGGGATTGAATCACTCCGCTGCATGAACCTTACCCATGACCGGGATGCCGGCGTGAATGAATGGAAGTTCGGTAAGATAACCTGCAAAAAGACTTCCCCGCTGGAATACTGGCTGCCGTCGCACTTTGACGTCAATGACTGGAACGGGCATTGGGGCAACAATTACCGCATGAACGAGATTCAGGCGGCAGTCGGCTGCGTCCAGCTTGACAAAATCGACATGCTGACCGCGAAAAGACGCGAGATCGGACACAAGATCACAGCCGGAATAAAAGGCATCAAGGGTATCTCCCCGGTTTTTGAACCTGAAGACTGCAAACATGTATTCCATCTTTACACCGTCTGCGTGGAAGAGAAGGAACTGGGCGCAACCAGGGATGAATTCATGAAAGTGCTGTATGAAGAAGAAGGCATTCAGACAATTCTGCATTATCAGCCGACTTATCATTTCACCGGCCTGCAAAAGATGGGGTACGATCCCGATCAGTGCCCGAATGCCAACGCGTTCTTCTATAAGCGCGAAACCAATCTGCCGATGCACCCCAGGCTGACTGATGCCGATGTCGAGAATATGATCAACGGTATCAGAAACGCCGCCGAAAAAGTCAGAGGAACACATAAATAAAATTCTTGATGACGCCGGCCGTAAGCGCTAATTTCAAAATAAAGGCAGGGACAGTGAAATGAATAAAGCAGGAATCAAACAGGGGCTTCGGGCATTGGGCCTTAAAAAAGGAGACATTGTTCTTCTGCACAGTTCACTGGCCAGCATTGGAAAAGTTGAAGGCGGCGCTGTGGCGGTAATAGAGGCTTTTCTGGAAACTCTAGGCAAAACCGGTACATTGATCGTGCCGGTTTTCGGCAACTTCGGAATTCTTACGGATACTGTCAGGAACCGGTCGGATGCGGTTATCAGCGACTGTCCCAAGGGCACGGTAGCCGCCGTCGGGGCTGATGCCCGGAAAATATGCATTGACCATTGGAAAGCCGATACGGTCCACGGCGAAGGTTCGCCTTATTTGAAGATTGCCGCGCTCGGCGGCTATGTCTGCCTGCTGGGTGTGGATCAAGACCGGAATACCACCATGCATTCAGTTGAGGCGATGCTCCGGCTGCCCTATCTTAATTCTACTTCAAGTGCGGTTCAAACTCCGGAAGGCACGGTGCAAAAGACCTGGCAGTATTATCCCGGTCCGCATCGGGATTTTATCGGATTGGACAAGCTCCTTCGCGCAAGCGGAAAAATGCAAACCGGTAAAATCGGCAGCGCCGTGACCAGACTGATCAAATCTCAGGATTTGATTGAAATCCTTACCGAAGCCGGGCGGCATGACCCGGCGTTCTGCCTGTGCGGTAATCCGGAATGCGCCGATTGCGTTGCCCAGCGCGCCGCAATCTTTCGTGACGTAATTAACAAAGAGGATTTCAAGCTGGCCGCGTCCTCGGCATTGTCAGGGAAATATATACCTGAGATCATCGACAATCTGCATCGCTCCGGGATCGGTTATGTAGAACTTGATTTCATTCAGGGCAGGCCCGCTTGTCTTATGTCTGCGGAAAAACTTCAGCTTGCTGTCCGGGAATTGGCCGGGAGCAATATCGCTGTTTCCGGATTGCGGCTGCCCGGAATTCCGGCGGATATTGAAAAAACACTGCAACTTGCCAAAGAATGCGGCATTGACCGTCTGGTGCTGCCGCTCGGTGCCGATGCCGCAAATCTGGCTGAACAAGCTGCGGCGAAGAATATTGCTCTTTCCTTCTGCAATCGCGGAATTACGGGTGATTATGCCGCCATGCTGCTGAAAAATTTAAAAGAACTTAAAATCCGCGCCGGATTCACCTTTTCCCCGGCGGAATTTGCCGGCTGCGGCGAAATGCCGTTTCTCAACACTTACCGTTCCGGCAAATTCCGTAAATATATGGACCAGTTGGACATTGAAGACGGTACCTTTGCCGGAATGCTGACTGTTCTGGCAGGGGGCAATGCAGAGATCAAAGAGCTGGTTTCCATTTTGCGCTGCGCCGGCTTCAGCGGCTTCATGACGCTGGCGGCGGGTAACCGCTCCCGCGGCAATGTTGTGATCATCGCCGCGGCGTTCCGAAAGCTTCTCGACGAAATCTGATTTTCACTCCTTCATTTTCTGTCATTTCGCGCACAAAACACGTCTCATAAGAATTGCTATACCGCTTAACCGTGATAGATTAAATTCAGGAGACAAGTGATAGTAATATGATAGAGCAGCTTAAAAAATTACTGGAATATTCGCGGCATTGTCTAGTTTTTACGGGTGCGGGGATTTCCACTTTATCCGGAATCCCTGATTTCCGCAGCGCCAACGGGGTTTACAGTAGTAAATGGCACGGCATGGATGTTGAAGAAGTGCTTTCCTTGGCCTGCTTCAGGCAACATCCGGAACTGTTTTACGAATGGAGCAGGACTTTTGTATACGGCCTGGATAAATATCAGCCCAATGCGGTGCACCGGGTGGTTGCCGAATTGGAAAAGCGCGGGATGGTTTCCGTCGTATATACTCAAAATATCGACATGCTGCACCAGCGGGCGGGCAGCATCAATGTCAAAGAAATTCATGGCAGTCCATCCATGCATCATTGCTTAACATGCAGTGCTGAATACGGCTATAAAACGATAGCCCCCATAGTCCAGACCGGCCAGGTTCCCAAATGCAGCAAATGCGGCGGCATCATCAAGCCCGATGTGATATTCTACGGGCAGGATTTGGACATGGATTTATTAGACAATGCCGCTGTGGACATGGGAAAGGCGGACTTACTGCTGGTCTTAGGCAGCAGCCTGGTCGTCCAGCCCGCCGCCAGTCTGCCGATGACAACCTATTACAGCGGCGGCAAAATCGTCATAGTAAACAAGCAGCCAACGGCGCTGGATCAATATGCCACCCTGAAATTCGATGACCTGAATGAAGTGTTTACCGCATTGGAAAACTGGCTGAAATGAAGGTGAAGAAGAAGCAGGTTACTGCCATCAAGCATTGACTAACCTCCGCCTCGCAAGTCATCCTGTCCATGCTTGTTTATTTTTTCAAAAAAATATCCATATTGCCCAAAACGTCCAGGTTCGGACGGTCTTGGCGCAGATGATTTTGTGGATACTGCCTGAAATAAATATTTCTTTTTTCTGAAAAGGCGGTAGATTTCTAATACAACAAATACAGAAACGGCGGAGTTCAATGAAGATTCATAAAGAATTTGAATGGATGAAAAAATTTCTTGACGGGCCGGAATGGTTTTACGTTCCCGCGCTGGAAAGAACATCCACGCCTTACCGTTCGCCCACGGTGGCGCTTTCGGCCTGGTTTCTGGGGTGGCTGTTCCGGGTGCTGACAGTTCCCGGCAGGCTGATCATTCCATC
>CAIJKT010000241.1 GCA_903821255.1 uncultured Lentisphaeria bacterium
CCTCATCCCAGGCCCGTGAGCGCTCCCTGCCCCGGGTATAAGGCACAATGCAGTAGCTGCAGAAATTGTTGCAGCCTTCCGGGATTTTAAGAAACGCCCGGCTTTTAAACGGAAAACTGGACTCGGCATTTTCCATGAACACATCAGGCGGTTCGTTGGAGCTGAACTTCAGCATGCCGGACATCTGCCGCTGATCCTCAAAAAAAGTCCTGACATGTTCGACAAGCTCTTTCTTCTGCGGGTTGGCCAGCACAATATCGACGGAATCCTCTCCTGCCCAAAACTCACTTTCAACTTCGGCGCTGCATCCGGTGACAACAATACAGGCAGACGGATACAGCCGGCGTAATTTTCTGGCGGCCTGGCGGCTTTTCTGCGAAGCGGTTCCGGTCACGGAACAACTGTTGATGATAATCAGGTTCAGTTCGGAGCCTGATTCCATTTCGACGATATTCCAGCCGTCCCGGGTCAGGCGGTCGCAAACCAGGGAACTGTCCGCCTGATTCAAACGGCAGCCGATAGTGTATATCGCCGCATTGCCTGAAAATGTTGTTGCCATGCGTTAAGTTCTGATCTGCCCGTTGCCGTAAATCAAATATTTGTAGGTAGTAAGTTCAGGCAGCCCCATCGGGCCGCGGGCATGCAGCTTATCCGTGCTGATGCCGATCTCCGCCCCCATGCCGAATTGTTCGCCGTCGGTGAAGCGGGTCGAGGCATTATGATAGACTGTGGCGGAATCGACCCAGTCCATGAAATATTTAACATGCGCCTGATTGCCGGTGATGATGCCGTCACTGTGCTTCGAACCGTACTTGTTGATGTGCTCCACCGCCTGAACAACATCGTCAACAATTGCCACCGCAAGAATCAGGTCGAGAAATTCAGCATAAAAATCATCTTCCGTGGCTTCCACGGCCTCCGGCACCATAGAGATAAACCTTGAATCGCCGCGCAGTTCGACTCCTGACTTTTTCATGGACTTGACAAACCGGGGAACGAATTTATCCGCGACGGCTTTGTTAATCAGCAGTGTCTCCAGGGCATTGCAAGTACCGGGACGCTGGCATTTGGCGTTTTCCACCACTTTTACCGCCATGTCAATATCACATTCCTCATCCACATATAAATGACATACGCCTTTATAGTGCTTGATAACAGGAATCGTGGACTGCTCAACCACCGCACGGATCAGACTTTCGCCGCCGCGGGGGATGATTAAATCAATATACTTGTCCATCTTCAGCAGGATACCAACCGCCTGGCGGTCGGTCCAGGGAACGAGTTGAACAGCGCCGTCCGGCATTCCGGCAAGCACCGCGGCGCGGTTGAGGCAATGCGCCAGCACACTGTTCGAGTGAAAAGCCTCCGACCCGCCGCGCAGAATGACCGCATTGCCGGCTTTCAAGCAGAGTCCGGCGGCATCGACAGTGACATTGGGACGCGACTCATATACAATGCCGATAACTCCGATCGGAACTGATATTTTTTCAATTTTCAAGCCGTTCGGGCGAACGGTAGTGGATAAATTTATGCCGACCGGATCTTCCAGCCCGGCAACATACCGCAGGCCGTCGGCCATTGACTTAATCCTGTCGGCATTAAGTTTCAGCCGGTCCAGCATCGCGCCGGAAAGACCGCTCTTGCGACCGGCTTCCATATCTTTTTCATTGGCTTTGCTGATCTCGCTTTCCGAAGCCTCCAGTTCGTCGGCCATCCGGTTCAGGCAGTTGTTCTTCGCCGCAGTGCCGGCCACTGCCAGAAATCTGGATGCCTGCAATGCTTTTTCGCCCATTTGCAGCAATACAGACCGCATCTCATTGAGATTTTTTTCCATATATATTCACCTTCGTAAACCCAAATTCAGTTTAAATAATATTACAATGCTTAAAATACCATAAAAAATGCATTGTTTCAAACGCGATCACCAAATCCGTTGACAGGTGGCACTTTTTTCTGCCGGTTCATGACACAATTAAAGGAGACAATGCTTCCTTCCGGCAATACCCGCCCGCTGAATGGTTCGTCGCTTCACCGTCGCAGCCGTCTGTTTTCATAGTAGCCAAAACCGGACACGACGAATGTATTTTCAGGGATGACAGCGGAGGCGGCGTCCTGCACGAGCTTAACGCCAAACCGCTGATCTGCCGCGTATTTCCGTTGCATATTGTTAATTGGCGGGACGGTCACTGTTCGGCGAGCTTGCGTTTCCTTTGTCCCGGCGTTGGCAATACGTCTGCAACTTTAATGGAACGTCAGCCGGAAATCATCACCGGAGTTGCCGGAAAGCTGCGGGAGCGGCTGGCAGCCGGGAGCGTCGAATACTCCAAAGAAAATCCGGCATCATTGGCGGCGGTGCGCCATGTCCATGCCGGATACAAGGAACTCCTTCATGATGAAACAACTCCTTTGAAATTGCGGCTTTACGCCTTATCCAGAATCATTGAGTTCCATGCGGCCCAAGATAACTGCAATGCGATCAGCGCCGCTGATGCCGGGTTCAATGAACTTCACCCGCAAAGCCGCTCCAGTGCTGTCGGCTGAACTGAGCAAAGAAGCGGCTTCGCTTCAGGACATTATTGATTTCCGTATCCTGCTCACCGGATATCTGCGGGATGATGATCCCTTGACCGTCAAGTCTCCGGCGTTGCGTATGAAAATGCTGTGCGCCCATTCCATATTTGCCGCTGGAGGCGGAAATTTGAAACGGATCAACCCGCAGGCACCGGATATCAGCGGCAAGCAAATGCTCAATCTTTCATCGAAGACATACCTGGATGCTCCGGCGCTGGAAATTTTCCGGCAGACTTGATGCCATGCACTTCTGCGGTGACATTATTAACGGCTTGTCTTATGAAACGGGAATACGGCATTTGCTGCTGAGTGTACCGGTGACATTCGCGCTTGCAGCAGCTTTTGCGCGGACGGACGGGAAAAATATAATTGGCGAAGACGAGATGCTGTCCGCAGTGCGTCTGCTGGATTTGACTTTTCGCTGTGCTCAGTTCTTTAAGCTGAAACTGACCAGAAGGATGCTGAAAAGATTAAGCAGACCTTCAGTTTTTGCAGGCATCCTAAACCTTGTTTTCGGCAAAAAATTAAAGTCTTAAAAGCAGTTTCAAAGACCTGAAACATCCCTCGAATTGCCTCAACCGGCTTTCTCCTTTTATTTTGACTTAATGACTTGCATTTTGATGTTATCAAATTAGATTATACATTTTGTTTTCGATGTTACGACGTATTATGAATAATATAAGACTGTGAATATACAACTGTTAAGG
>CAIJKT010000242.1 GCA_903821255.1 uncultured Lentisphaeria bacterium
CTCATGCAGATCGCGGATGCCTCCCCACAGAAACCAGACGGTAGTCACTATCCCTATGGCCAGCGGGATGATGATGGCATAATAGTGCCAGTATGTAGCCCACCAGCTTACCGGCCATCTGCTGATCAGATTCCATAGCGTGACGACAATGAACACAATCCACCAGAACATGGTCCAACTGAAAATACTGGTTGAAATCACTTTATCAGTCTTAGTGAAATGTTCATCGACACCGATGATGGAACTCCATGACCATCTCTTTTCGAATTCAATTTTCACTTTATCGTCCGCCACCGCATATTTACCGCGGTGAAGCATTCTTTCCATGTTGAAATCTTCTTTGCAGGTGAGCAGCGAGACGATAAAATATAATGCCAGCGCTGTAATCATTGCCCAGAAATACATGACCTGCCCGTTGACCGGGAATTTCGCGGCATTGTCCACGATGAACTGAGTATTCGGGAAAAGCTGCAGCAGCCAGGGGTGGATCGTTTTCCAGCATTGCTGGAGGATGATTCCTCCCACCGCCAGGCCGGAACCGGAAATCATTGCGGCCCAGGCTCCCGCCGTTGTGCCTTTCTTCCAGTAAAGGCCGCCGGCAATAACCGAGCCGGCGCCGCCGAGGAAGATTGCCCCGGTCAATGCAAAGAACATCAGAATATATTCCGTCTGGCGGAATAGCAGGCTGAAAAAGAAGCCGAAAACAGCTACTCCGATAATCGCCCAGCGCAACAGACTGATGTGCTGCTTCGGAGTCAGCGGTTTTTTCCTTAAAGGCAGGATGATATCCTGAATGAAAATACTTCCCCAGGAATGTAAATAAGAACTGTCGCAGGCCAGCAGGCCGAAAAGCATGATTGAACACAGCATCCCCTTGATTGCAATCGGCAGCATGTAATTTATTGCGATCGGCATGCGCATCTGATTCTGTACTTGCGGGTCGGCAATTTTGTTCAGCACTTCCTGTACCTGAGCGGCCTGGGCCGCAAAATCCGGATGCTTCAAAAAGGTTATCGCGCAAACCGCCAGCAGAGTTACCATCACGCCCTTGGAAAGATTGCGCCAGGTACCGAGAATCGCGCCCATTTTGGCTTCGTGGGCATTTTTGGCGCAGGAATTAAACGCATGTCCGCCCTGCCAGGCCATGACCCCGTAAATACCTCCCACCACTCCGATAAGGACGTACCACATATTAAAATCCTTTGCCTTCCCGATATCGAACGGATCCAGCATGGATTTGCCGGCGGGCGTATGAGACATGGCTTCCTGGATTTGCGACCAGTCGAATATAAGTAACAGCGCTACAATGATAACAATGAACATCACCAGCGCGAGCAAGCCTTCCACGCAGTCGGTGATCATGACTGTGAGCTGACCGCCGGTCAGCGTCATGATTAATGCCAGCGTCAGATATATAGCCATAATAATGGCAAAAGTAGGAATCGTGAAGTTCATAAGATGCACATCCTGAGGCAGTCCGCAGAAATATACGAAAAAACGGGCACTTACCGCGGGGAAAATCCCGTAATTTATTAAACCTGACAGAAAGCCGAGAAAGCCTGCAAACAACCGGAATGATTTGCTGTACCTGATCTCAAAAAACTGCGCCAGTGTCATCGCGCGGGTCTCGCGGTAACGGTAATATACATATCCGGTAAGCGCGATAAACAAGCCCAGCGGAATGGTCATCATCTGCCACCAGTTGATCGTAAAACCGACTTCATAGAAAAGTTCATACATCGCAACCATGCTGATAACCGCCATGCCCATTTCACCCCTGGCGTTACAGACCAGATAACGGCCGCCGAGCCGTCCGCCAGCCATAAATTCAGCAACACTGGTTACATGTTTCTGAGTCCTGAAAGCAACAATTGCAATCAAAATAAGAGGAATCGCCACAATCGTCCAGTCAATCCATGACATCATTTTCTGGTTCCTCCGGCCTGTTCAGTTGATTTCAGTCTCATCTTGCTCCTTTAGCTTTTATTATTAAATAATCATTTCTAAAATTCAAGCGGTATAAACATTAATGGATATTTTCTATTATAACCCCGTTTGCCGAAATAAACAAATCTAAAATCAATACAAAATCTTGTATAATATACATCGTAAATGAGAAAATTGTTCATGGCTTATGCACAAATTAAGGATAAAACCTTTTTTTTGTCTTCAATTGTATGAGCTAAAACATCATTGAGGAGTTCAATAATCTTTTATAACGGCTTTAAGAATATCGGCGAAGCGGCAGATGGCATCGCTGGAATTATTGCGCCAGAAGCTGATTCTAAGAGCGGAAAAAGCATCTTTCTTATTGTAATTCATGGCCGTCAAGGCGGGACTGGGGAGATTGCTTTCGGCACTGCATGCACTGCCGGAAGAAACCGTGATGCCTTGTTCGGACAACATTCTGACCAGCACTGCGCCTTCGCAGCCGGGCAGGGTCATATGCAGGATGAACGGAGAAGCGTCTTCCGGCGGACTGGTGAATCGGATTTTTCTTTTTCCAGCCAATTCAATATCTGCTAGAGCTTCACGCAAGTTCAGATTCATCGTCCGGACAGTTGAAAGAACTTGTGCGTTTTCGGCAGCGCAGGTTTTGACGGCATGCGCCAGCGTCAGCATGGCGGCGGGATTGGGCCTGCCGGCCAGGTATTCGCGGCTGCGGGATCTTTCGAAAAACTCAACCAGGTTCTTGCGGGTGGAGTCTTTGCCGGTACGCAGAATCAGCGCCGCGCCGCCGGGCGTGCCCAGTTTATGTCCGGACACGGAAATGATGTCCAGGCCTGCGTCTTTCCACGGCACCGGCAGCTTGCCGGCGGACTGGATGGTATCGGAGAAAAACAACGCCTGCGGAGCACATCCGGAAATGACCTTTCTGATTCCGGTCAAATCCTGAATAATGCCGGTTTCGCTTTGTACATGGTGGATGGCGACGAGAACGGTGCCGCGGTCGGCCATCCGGCCCAGTTCATCCAGGTCTACTTTGCCGTTAATCAGCGGCACGACTCTGAGTTCAGTGCCGGTCCGTTTGAGCGCGGCCTGCAAGGCGGGATGCTCCAGCGTAGTGACGATATTGCCTTTGCGCAGCATCGGCGCAAAGGACAGCAGATTGAACAAATCCGTGCCGGAGCCGCCCCAGATCACTTGAGCGGCGGCATCGCCGGTCAGTGCGACGGCAAGGTCTTTCTCCGCAGCTTCAAGTTGCTGCCTGACGGCATACGCCTGCCGGTGAATGGCTTCCTGATTAGCATAGCAGGACATGGCGGCGGCGGCGAAAAAGTCAATCACCGCTTGCTCCGGCGCGGCAGCGGCGGCGTTATCCAGATATAGGTATTTATCAGGCATTTTTCCTGCTTCTGATCGCTTCTTTATCTTTTTCGGCCTTGGAAATGACTGAGGCGCGTTCCACCGCCAGGTCGCTTTCCAGCTGGTTGAATTCCTCCTGGTTGTTCCGGGCTTTGGCGAACTTGTTCTGATAAGTTATCTCCAGTCCCGCCAGCTTGGATTTGCAGAGGTTGTCGATTTCGGCGATTTGCTTCTTCTTGTCTTCGCTGACTTCTTTCAGCGCACCGCCGGAACGCTCCAGCGCCAGTTCAAATGAACTTTTCATAAACAGATGCTCCAGTTATAAGTGATCTCACTTTTTACGACGTTCGATTTCAAAGAAATGAATGGCATTCAAAACCAGGCCGTGCCGGATATGTCCGCCGGTGACAAGCATTTCCAGTTCCGGCATTGAGACCAGTTCGGCTTCGATTACTTCGGTATCCTCCAGTTGCGGTTCCGAGGCTTTGACGCAGTTGTCAAACATCACGGTGAAGCAGAGATTGTTTTGAAGCGCCGGATTGGGGCATACTTTGCCGATGATTCTGCCGTTTTCGCCGCGATATCCGGTTTCCTCCATGAGCTCACGGGCTCCGGCGGCGACGGGATCAATATCATGCCGGTCGATTCCGCCGCCAGGAACTTCGATTTCCAGATTGCCGGAACCGTGCCGGAACTGCCGGATCATGACCAGTGAATTTTCAGGAGTCACCGCAATAACGTTGACCCAGTCATAACAATGGATATAGTAGAAGTCCTGCACCGCGCCCGTGCGGACGCATTCCGATTTTTCCAGGTGCAGATCAAAAATCCGTGTCTTGAATACGCTTTCCTTGGAAATGCGTCTCCAGTTTTCCTTGCCTGTTCCGGTCATATTCCGACAACCTTTCTTTATCTTAATCCAACGGCTTTGCGGACTTTTTCCATAGTTTTTTCAGCTTCGCACCGGGCCTTGCTGCCGCTTTCCTTGAGGATATTTAATACATAATCAAGGTTATTGGCAAGCTCTGCGCGGCGTTTGCGCATCGGCTCGAAATAGAGCCAGAGCAGTTCAAAGAGCGCCTGTTTGGCATGACCGTAACCGTAATTGCCGGCGCGGTAGCGTTCTTCCATTTCCTTTATCTGATCCGGGGTCGCGAAGAGTTTGTACAGTGTCACTATATTGCAATGGTCCGGGTCTTTTTTATCTTCAAGCCCTTTGGAATCGGTAACAATGCTCATCACTGTTTTGCGCATGGCTTTTTCAGTATCGAAGATTGGAATTGTGTTGTTGTAGCTTTTGGACATTTTCTGGCCGTCGAGACCGGGCACAATCGCCACATCATCACGAATCTTTTCCTGCGGAATCGTAAGCACATCTCCGTAGATGTTGTTGAAACGGATAGCGATGTCACGGGTGATTTCGACATGCTGTTTCTGGTCTTTGCCCACCGGGACAATATTGGCCTGGTAGATCAGGATATCAGAAGCCATCAGCACCGGATATGAAAAAAGGCCGTTGTTCGGCACGAAGCCTTTGGCAACTTTATCCTTGTAGCTGTGTGCCCGCTCCAGCAATGCGACAGAGGTGACAGTATTCAATATCCAGGTCAGTTCGGTATGCTGCGGCACATCCGACTGCCGGAAGAACACCGTTTTTTCGGGGTCAAGCCCGCAGGCCAGAAAGTCGAGCGCCACGCCAAGCACCCGCTCCCGCAGTTCTTTGGGATCGGGGTTGGTGGTGAGCGCATGATAATCGGCGATAAACAGAAAGGCTTCGCCCTGTTTCTGCAGTTCAACCGCCGGGCGCATCATGCCGAAGTAATTGCCGATGTGCGGCACCCCTGACGGCTGTATTCCGGATAATATTCTCATGATTAAATCCTTTATTAAATATTCAAAAACTTAAAATTACTCTTCCGGCTGAAAAATCAATCCGGACGCGTTTAAAATATATTGATATTGAACATACTGCAAATCAGCCGCGAGGGGTTAATTTCAGTCTGCCGTAACAATCCCCCAAATTTTTACCGTTTGTTTCGCGGCCGTAGAATGACGCGGCCGCGGCCGCCAGCGCAACCAGCAGCAGAATGCTGAACAGCGTGATATAGGCTGACGCCGGATAGACTCTGGCCTTGTCGGTGACAATGATCGAATCTTTGAAAAGATCCAGCACTCTGCCGATGACCTGCGACATTGCCGCCACCATAATGTATGCTGACGCATTCAAGATCCCGATGGAGACGGCGACTTTTTCCGGCGGATTCATTTCTTTCAGCATCAGTGTGGTCACCGGGGAAGTGCCTGCCGCCAGCGCCAGCAGAATAAACGCGACCAGAAAAAACTGCGGAGACGCTTTGAAAACAGTGCCGGTCAACAACATCAAAGTGGCGGCCAGTGTTGCAGCTCCATAGAATATCAGAAAGCCTTTACGGTTGTTATTCAGCAGTTTGCTGAGAATGCCGGAGAGGATCAATGAACTCATGGTGCACAGCATCATGATAAAAGTATAGCCGGATGATTGCAGCGGCGAAATCCCGCAGACATCCTCCAGAAATTTCGGCCCGATGGTTGCCTGGAAGCTCAAATATATCGAAAAAGACAGCGAAACGGTAATGATTATCGGGTAGTTCAGGCTGTTCTTCAGCACATCAATCGTGCTGCCCCACAGGTTTGCCTCTTTTTGCGGAACATATTTCCTGCCGATGCGCTGCATGATCAGCCAGGTCAGGAGCAGGACGATACAGGAGGCGGCGGCGACAATAAGACATGAATTGCGCCAGCCGATGCTTTCCACCAGCAACCGGAACGGGCGGGTGCCGACCAGGCCGCCGCAATATCCCAGCAGACATAGAAAACCGAGTATCGGCGCATAATTTTTCCCCCCGAAATAGAGGTCCGATTCTTTAACCAGGCACAAATACATGGCGCTGGCACCTAAACCAACCAGCGCCCGGCTCAGGTATAAACCCCATTCCCCTTGCGCCATCGGGAACAGCAGCGATCCGGCACAGAGCAGTATTCCGCTGACCACCACCACCCTGACCCCGCCGAAGCGGTCGGCCAGAAGTCCGGCAAAAGGCTGCATCACTGCGTAAACAAACAGGTAAATGGCGCTGAGCCTGGTCACTTCCACCGCGGAAACGGCAAACTCAACCTGGATGTCGTTGAAGATCGCGC
>CAIJKT010000243.1 GCA_903821255.1 uncultured Lentisphaeria bacterium
CATGGTCAGCGTGGATACGGATTTACCTGTCTGCCGAAAGAATAATCATTTCATCAACAAGGAGGTAAAATGCTATATGTATTACTGGCCGCTATATGCCTGTTGGTGATAATATCCGTTGTTAAAATAATCATAAAAATCATCTGGTGATAATGGATTCTGATGTAGTGGATTTTGGTCTTATACACTGATGAAAAACATTCTGAGATATTCACTTTATCCTATTAAAAAAAAGCCCGTATATTCGGAAGTATTTTTCAATAAGAAAATCAGTTTTTATATCATTGCTTCTTTCTTAAATTTAAGAAATATTGTTCATTCATTTCCATTACAAATTTATAGTTCCAGAATATGGTCTTTGTACTGGGGGTGATGTAGTGGATACCCCCTCTGTTTTTAATGAAATAGCATTCGATACCATCCGAGTTTCCTATCGATATTATTAACGATTTGACTATCAATTAAAAATTTCATGATTACAAAAAGTGAGGATTATATCAAAACAATCCCCCACTCTCTGAAATTCAGAATAAAGCACGATGTCTTTCATCCATCATTTTACATTTCTGTAGGAAAATACTCACTGCCGTAATTGAATAGGTACGCACAAAAAATTTCATTACAGAGGAAATAACAAAAATGAATACATCAAAAGGAAAAAGACTATGCCGCTAAAATATTACGAGGATAGAGAGATAAGAGAAAGTCATTATAAAAGATATTTAGGGAGAATGGGGCAACTAATATTGCTTCCTGCAGATGTAAATGAAAAACCACATATTGATGTTTATCAGTTCCCGCCGACACCCCAAAAGCCATATTGGACATTGATAACTAGCGGTATGAGTGATGCCAAGCAAAATGTTCCGCATTATTACAAGATGTTTTCGTCCGGTCGTACCGAACTTTTAATCTATGTAAAAGAACCGCAAGCCTGGATGTTCGGCTTTTTAAAAGATCTCGCCTTAATGCCGTTTAGAAATAAAACTCTTTTACACTGGGATGATTTACACTGTCTGAGTAGTTGCCCGCTTACAGAAAGTTCAGATTTTACCCATTTATTATTTCTCTCTCCGTTATGGGAGAATTATTCTTTTCGTAAAGACTTTCAAATTGCTGGCGAGAAAACTGACTTTTTATGGGCAGTTCCGATTACTAAGCTGGAGCATCAGCAATGTCTTCAAAATGACTTTCCGTCAGTAATGAAAAACATTATGGGTAATGAACCGGCACAAGTTTTTGTTTAAGACTGAAAGATAACATGCTTCTGAGCTGCTGTTTCAATTTACCTTGATCCAGCAGCGCTTTTTACTCCATAAGTTAAGAGTATATAATGCCCTATGTGTATCTACCGGCACAGAGGGTTTATTATTCAAGCCTGCCAGTCAAACATGCTGTTAACTTACTGTAATCAGCCAGAATGACTGCCGTTATAAACATATCAAAATCATTCCATAAAGATCTGAGTATCCAGGTAGCACACGTCATTATTTGAGTCTAAAGTGCTTCCCCTGTCAAACTATGCAGGACGGTTCTGAATCAGCAAATGAGAACGGCAGAAAGGGCATCAACATTATTACCGATATTCCGTTCAAAGCAATGAATGTCCTGTTAATTACAAAGAACAGTAACATCAGCCAATAAACCATTGTAAAATAAAATATTTGCGTATAATTTGCAAATTTATCTATTTGCAGTATCTTATTGTAAGATAAATCAACGGGAGAATGATTATGTTGATAAATTTTAAAGTCGGTAATTTTCGCTCGATAAAAGAGCCGGTAACGCTTTCAATGGAAGCGGTCGGTATTCATGAACTGGAAGAGACTAATACTTTTGTTGCGCTGAAGAAAGAGCGTCTGCTTAAAAGCAACGTTATCTACGGGGCCAATGCCAGTGGGAAAAGCAATTTAGTCAGAGCTGTTTCGTTCATGCGTAGTTGCCTTGAAACTATGTCCACAGAATTGAAACCGGAAGAAGCAATTCCGATAGAGCCATTTCTTTTATCCAAAAGCACTGCAACCGAACCGTCATTCTTTGAAGTTGAATTCATTGAAAAAGGGAAACGATATCGCTACGGCTTTACACTTGATGCCAAGAAAATCCATGCGGAATGGCTGTTTCTTACCAGCGGCAAGGAGTTTCCGCTTTTCATCCGGGAGAATGAGAATTTAACGACCGTTTCCCCGCAATTTGAAGAAGGAAAAACCTGGATGAAGATGACGAAGAAGACCAACTTGCGGCTTCGTTCCAATGCATTGTTTATTTCCTCTCTGGGGCAACTTTTTGAAGGTGCGCCAGATAAAGAGCTTCACAGCCATAATGTCCGGGAATGGTTCACTAAAGTCCTTATTATCCCTGGCCTTTTTGACGAAGAGGCAAAGAAATTTACTATTAAAGAGTTGCGGGAACATAGTTCCTTTGCCGAGTTGTTAAATGATTTTATTTCCAAATTAGATTTGGGCATCAACAAAATTGCTCCGGTATTCAATGAAGATAATGAAAGCGGAATTGAATATGAGATTCAAACAGAGCATTTAACGGAAGATAACGAAAAAATATTCCTGGATATGGAGCACAATGAATCAGAAGGAACAAATAAGATATTTTCCCTTTCCTCTTTGTTGTTAGGTGTATTGGCCCAAGGCGCCATCCTGTTTTTCGACGAATTTGATGCGCGGCTGCATCCATTGCTGACTCGACGCTTGCTGGAGTTATTTCATGGGGCAAACACGCGGAATGCACAGCTTGTTGTGG
>CAIJKT010000244.1 GCA_903821255.1 uncultured Lentisphaeria bacterium
GAGCCATTTTATTATAAAAGACTTGGTTGTCCAATAATTTGAACGCAAAGCCTGCAATCTTTTTCTGTTCGGCTCCTGCCAGAACCACAGTTCCGGCGGCTACTGCTTCAGGGCGTTCGGTGGTATCGCGCATGACAATGACCGGCTTGCCAAGGGATGGCGCTTCTTCCTGCACGCCGCCTGAATCAGTCAGAATCAAATAGCTCCGCCTCATTACATAAAGAAATGAAAGATAATCTAACGGTTCGATCAAAAAAACGTTCTTTTTGTCGCTGAGTATTTCGTTAACTGGTTGCCGGACATGGGGGTTCATATGCATAGGATAAATAATTTGTACGTCATCACGTTCAGCCAATTGGGCAATCGCCCGGCATATTTGTAAAAAACCGTCCCCGAAGTTTTCCCTGCGATGCCCGGTAACTAAAATTAAGCGTTTTTCATGGTCGATAAAGTTAAATTTTGCCGCCAGTTCATTACTGAGCTTACTATCAGAATCAATGATCGCAAGCGCTTCAAACAACGCGTCAATCACGGTATTGCCGGTAACAAAGACCGTTTTGGGATCTACTTTTTCATCCAGAAGATTATTTTTTGATGTTTCTGTCGGCGCAAAATGTAAAGTTGACATTCTGGTAGCCAGCAACCGGTTCATCTCTTCCGGCCATGGCGAATAACGGTTGCCGGTCCTCAGTCCGGCTTCAATATGACCAACGTCAATCTTATGGTAGAATGCTGCCAGCGCCGCCGCAAAAACTGTGGTCGTATCGCCCTGTACCAGAATCATGTCAGGACGCCACTGACTAAAAACATCTTCCATGCCTTTCAATACTTTACAGGTGACGTCAACCAGCGTTTGATTATGCCCCATTACATTAAGATCAAAATCGGCTTTCATGACAAAAATATCCATGACCTGATCCAGCATCTGCCGATGCTGTCCGGTAATGCAGAGTTTGGTTTCAAACAACTTATTTCTTTGCAATGCTTTTACGACCGGGGCCATTTTTATAGCCTCAGGACGGGTGCCGAATACAACTAAAATCTTTTTCATTTACACCTGTTCAATCAAGTTATGCGTATTCTTTAAATACTCTGTCCAAGCGTTCGGGAAATTCTTATTTTGAACATCTCTAGCGGCAATTATATCTTGAGCCAATTCTACATAACAAAGATAAGTATTCCGCTTGTCCAGCGCGTCAATAATATTTTTGTCAAGATTAGGTTTTACGCGCGTATTGTAAACTCGAACCATTGCTGCGGTTAATCTTTGCTCAAAGTCCGGCGTAGATTGCATTTCCCATATATTACCGTAGAAGTTGAAAATGTCAAACGGCGGGGCTATAACTTCTATTCCCGGACAACCGGCGAAATAAGCAGCTAATCCTACATTCGGGATAATTACCGGTAAATTTGTACTTAATGCTTCCAATAGAGTAAGCGGACCTCCCTCGAAAAAAGACGCTCCGACAAATGCATCTGCCATTGCATAATATTCATAGGCATTTTCAATAGTTCCAATATATATTACGCTTGTTTCCAGATTGTGGTCTGCAATATATTTATCAATTTCTGATTTCAATTGCGGTTCGTAGGACGGCCCAATAATAATCAGTTTGACTGAATTATGATTGTGGTGAAATGACTCAAACGCCTTGATAATTGCAATATGATTCTTCTGGTGATTGATTGCGCCGATATCAAGAAAAATAAAGCTGTTCGAATCGAACCCATAATTTTTGCGCAGTTTTTGCCTTGACTCGTTTAAGTCAGTGTCATTTAATTTTGTAAAATCTATTCCATTGGGGATTACCAAGCATTTGTTTTCCAGTACGCCAAGTCTTTGAACACTGTATTGTTTTGCATATTCAGAGACTGCGATGAAGGCCTGAGTGCATTTTGCCGCCTGGACGAAATCGGCCAGTTGCGATTCGCTGAACCACATATAAGTGTTGTGAATGACTTGAAGAAATGGAATATTTAATGAGTCGCAAATATCGGCGCCATGGATTGAATAATGGGTCATTACAAGTTTAGGGGCAAATTGTTTTAGCATTGCGGAATAATTGTTACAGTCATAACGACTGATGATAACTGGAATCCCGCGCTTACGAGCTTTTTCAACCGATGCGCCAGCAACACCAAGCACCAGTACAGCAGTTTTATATTTTGCATTTATCATAGTCTCGCAGAGATCAATGACTACATTTTCCAGTCCACCTGTTTCGAAATTATCGACCTGCATTAAAATTTCCACGCTTGGAATAGCGTTTCCGCCGTTTTGCGGTGTTGCGGTGTTTGAGCAGGTTTCAGTCGGGGTCGTGGATTTTGTGGATTTTACGGCATGCCATAAAGAACGGGCGAATTTGCCGTGTAAAGTATTGTGCGGCAATATTTTTTTACACTTTGCCACAACTTTGCTTTTTAACGAATTTCCAGTAAAGGCAAAATATATTTTAGTTGCTCCTGTCTGATGGATTTCACGGATGCGTTCGTAAACAGCCAGATTTTTCTGTGCGATTGCC
>CAIJKT010000245.1 GCA_903821255.1 uncultured Lentisphaeria bacterium
AACTACGATGATCTGGCGAAAGGCGCGACCGTTGCATTAAAACTGAACAACGTCACCACCACCGCCGGGACCTGCAAGGTGAGGGTGGTCGCCGACAGTACGGGCAAGGTCACGGAAGCAAACGAAAACAACAACATTCTGGAAAAGATTTTCGTCATTGCAAAATAATGAGGAACTGCATATACATGGGATCTAAAGTGAAAATTCAAAAGGGTCAGCGGCCGACCAACCGCGCGTTCAAGGTGGTGATGCCCACCGCCATTGCGGAGGCTGTTAAAATGGAGAAAGGCGAGGATTTCGAGTGGCTGATCGAAGACAAAAACACCTTGATTCTGGCAAGGTGCAATGAACTGCAACCGTTTGCGGGAATTACTTTATCGCAAAATAGCTCACTAAATGTTGCTTCAGAAAATTATATTATTGAAAGGATTTTATCAAATGAGTGAAACTTTATCCATCATGCGGCGGCATCCGTCGAACCCGATTATCACACCGGCAGATTATCCCGGAGTGCGGGAGGTGTTCAATCCCAGCCCGGTCGAGTATAACGGCAAAACTATTTTATTGCTCTCAATGATTTTCAAGCAGAATACCTGCGGCGGGGAGACCCGGGTGGCGGAAAGTGACGATGGCATCCATTTCACCATTGCCGACGAACCGTTTATCAAGCTGCAGGGGCTTCCGTTTCCTTTCAATTATTATTACAAGCATATAATTGACAGTCGTGTGACTAAAATTGACGACACCTATTACATTTTGACTCCGGTCGGCAACGATGTTTTCAGTGCGCCCGCCACCGTGATGGGCAAAACCAAAGATTTTAAGTCCTACGAAGTAATGGACATTGTCACGCTGCCGGTCAATCGCGGGGCATCGTTGTTCCCGGAAAAAATCGGAGGTAAATATTGCAAGCTGGACCGGCCCGGCGGCGGGAGCAATGCGACATTTCCGCTTGGCGGCGATATCTGGTTCAGTTCGTCGCCGGATTTGCTGCACTGGGGGCGCTGCCGTCCTGTTGTTCAGGCCACATTCAGTTGGGGCAGTCAGAAGATCGGGCCGACGCCTCCGATTAAAACCGCGCAGGGCTGGCTGGTGATTATTCACGGAGTGGTCCCGGTCGGCGGTGACGTCGGCACCTACCATATCGGTGCGATGCTGCTGGACCTGGAGGAGCCGTGGAAAGTGCTTGGCGTCACTCAAAAACCATTGCTTTCGCCGAAAATGGCATACGAAAAATACGGTCATGTTTCCGAGGTGGTATTTCCCTGCGGGGCTATTGCGGATTTCAAGACCGATACCTTGAAATTATACTACGGCGGCGCGGACACCAACATCTGTCTGGCCACCGGTTCCATTCAGGCAATTGTTGATGCCTGCCTGGGGCGCGTTCCGGAAGATAAACTGGCTCATGAACTGGAACTCTGCATTCAGTAGTTGTCACAAATAAAGATTCAAACCTGAATTCATGACTGCATATTGAAGTCATGAATTCCGTTGAAATATTCGTATTCAAGAATAAACGTTAAAAATTAAAGTGGAGGTAAGATTTTATGACTGTCTGCAGTCAGGTGCTGTAAAGCATATTTGATTCATCTTGTGAATTATTAGGGCTTAATAATGTTATTACAATAATGTTATTACAATAATGTTATTACAATAATATTGCACTATATGAATCTTATTCCGGATCGCCGGATATGTTTTACGCTCTTGTCATGAGGAAAAACAAATAATATCAAAGAGGGGGAATCATGAGAAATTTACATTTTGCTTCATTGCTGACTGTGTTGTTTATCTTTTCCGGCCTTTGCTTCCCATGCCTGGCCGACATCCAGAATGGCACGTTTCAATCCTGGACCGGCGGCAATCCCAACAACTGGAGCTGCGGCGTCTGGGCCGGCACGGAATCCAATACCTGGAGCGCCGACCAGACCAATTATCAGTGGACCGGCAATATCGCATTAAAAATCACCCACGCCAATACCAATACTTACACTGTCGTTTATCAGACTGTCACCGTTGACCCGCATTGCTACTACACGATTTCCTGTAACGCCAAAGTGGCTAATATTGTTCCCCAGTCCAACTACAGCGGACGGGCGCGTTTGTTTCTGGACAACAGCGGCGGTTATGTCGAGATCAATAACACTTCCTGGAAAAAAGCGTCCATCAATTTTTATTCCGGAGAACGCACATCCTATATTCTGTACTGCTATTTGAATCAAGCCAGCGGCACTGCCTGGTTTGATGATGTTACTATTACCAAAACCGGCCTGACCAATCCTAATTTCGAATTGAAAAACGCCAACGGCACACCGCAGAACTGGAGCTCGTTTGTCATGTACACAAGTGAAACCGGCACTCATACCTGTGATTCTGATATCGCATGGCAGGGGGCCTGTTCGTTACGGATAAAACATGCGCTGGCGGACACTTACACCGCCGTGTACCAGAATTATACTGTCCAGCCTTATACATGGTACAAGGTCTCGTGCATGGCAAAGACCAAATGCCAGAAGAAAGATCAATATTCAGGCGGCGCCAGATTGTTTGTTGCTCCTCAAAACGGCACTGCCCTCGCGGTCAATATTCCTGATTCGCAGCCGGTCTGGCAGGAAGCGTCAGTTTCTGTTTATTCCGGTAATTCCACTTATCTGTCCGTTTATACTTATCTGCACAAGGCTTCCGGGTCCGCCTGGTTTGACAATATCAAGGTGGAGCAGGCTTCGTTCAGGAATCCCAATTTTGAGATAGATGACGGAACCGGCAAACCGCTCAACTGGCCGGTGAAAACCTGGACTCCGCCGGCTTGCGGCGTTGTCTCGCTGGACACCGCGGAAAAGCATGAAGGCAGCAGTTCGGTAAAGCTGGTCAACAGTGCGGCTGATCAGTATTCTTATGTTACCCAGACGTTTCCGATTGAGCGGCAGGCCTATTACAACTTTTCCGCATACGGAAAAACGCAGAACCTCGCCGGCAGCGGCGCGGCGCAGATCAGTTTCTCATTCCTGGGCGCAATAGGTTTTACCAGCACCGCCTGGACACAGGGGGTGTATAACTTTTACAGCGATGATAATGAGAATATGGAGATGTTTGCCATGCTGTATCTGAAAAGCGGTACGGTCTGGTTTGATGAAATATCCGTTTCGCGGGACATACATCCGGCATCGCTTCAGTTGAGCGGCGTCACGCTGCCTGCTTATGTTGACGACTCGACCAGACGCAATCTCAAGGTGGACGGCAGCAACTATTTCCCGATGGGCTTTTTCAACACCAATACGATTGCCCAGCTTGACGAAATTGCGGCGGCCGGATTTAATATGGCAATCATCAGCGATCAGAATGTCACCACCGCTTACCTGGACCATGCCGCCAGTATCGGCGTCAAGGTTATAATCGTTATCTGGAATGCCCATATTGACAGCGCATTGACGGCTACGGTCAACGCGTATAAAAATCATTCGGCGGTGATCGGCTGGTATTACTATGACGAGCCGGTCTATAACCGCAAGACTCCTGCGGAAATGTTCTCCAGGTACAGTCTCATAAAATCGCTTGATACCAATAATTTCGCCACCAGCAGTTTTTGCGGGACAAAGGATTTCCAGTATCATCAGCACTGTGTGGACGTCGCTCAAAGCGATGATAATTATTTCATAACAGGAAGCACGGTCAATCTCGGAAATATTTTCGACAATGCGCTGCTGGCGAAATATTCCATCCTGTATGACAATAACAAAACGCATTTCGAGACTTTGCAGGCTTATACTTCAGGCAGTCAGGTATTGCCGACATACGCCCAGTTCCGTGCTCAGAATTTTCTGGCGATCACCGGCGACGCCAAGGGCATCATGTACTGGGTATATGACAACTGCAACGGTAACGGCGTCTCCTTCAAGAATGCCGTCAGCTACTGGTCAAGCATCAGCACGATGAATGCCGAAATCAATCTGGTGCGGAACATTATCCAGGAAACGACCGTCCAGACCAATAAGAAAGGCGATATCTGTTATATTCTGAAAGAAAATGCCGGGCATACCAAACAGTGGCTGATTGCCGTTAATGCTTCAGCAGACACTAAAGCGCTCAGCATCACTCTCGGGACATCGCCGTACAAGAGTATCAGTTCCATCATTCCGACTCCCGGCACCTTCTCTTTCGGCAGCAACATCCTGAGTGACACGCTGCCGGGATATGATGTCAGGGTTTATGAAATCACGTTGAACAATACTCCGCTGAATTACGGCGGCGAAGGCGGTGTCTGGTTCTGATGCCGGGTCAAGCCTCCGGCTCTGCCGGAGGCGCCTGATAATGGAATTACTGGAAAAGCTCGGGCTGGGAATCAGATTTTGATTTGCGATGGTGTACCGGGGGAAGCCCGAGTTTTTCTCTTGCTTTGTTGGTTGCCACGCGTCCCTGCGGGGTGCGCATCAGATACCCTTCCTGAATCAGGAACGGCTCATAGACATCCTCAATCGTGCCTTCATCCTCACTTACCGCCACGGAAATTGTTTTAATGCCGACCGGGCCGCCGTTGTAATTCTGGATAATGACTTCCAGTATCCGGTTATCCATCTCGTCCAGGCCTTCATTGTCGATATCGAGCATCGTCAGCGCGGCGGACGCGGTCGGGCCGGTGATGGCGCTGTCCGCCCGGACCTGGGCATAGTCTCTGGCCCAGCACAGCAGATTGTTGGCGATACGCGGAGTGCCGCGGCAGCGGCGGGCGATTTCATGTGCGCCTTCCTGGTCTATTTGAATGCCGAGGATGCCGGCCGAGCGGCAGATGATGGTTTCCAGATCTTCCACTTTATAATAATCCAGACGGCAGGCGAGGGCGAAGCGTGAACGCAGCGGCGCGGACAGCATGCCCTGGCGGGTAGTCGCGCCAAGCAGGGTGAAGCGCGGAACGTTCAGCCGCACCGAACGCGCGCCCGGCCCCTGGTCAATCATGATGTCAATGAAGAAATCCTCCATTGCGCTGTAAAGATACTCTTCCACGGTAGTATTCAAGCGGTGGATTTCGTCAATGAACAGGATGTCGCCTTCTTCAAGCGAAGTCAGGAGTCCGGCCAGGTCGCCGGGCTTTTCAATTACCGGGCCGCTGGAGGATTTGATATTGGCGCCTTTTTCGTGCGCGATGATATAGGCGAGGGTGGTTTTGCCGAGTCCGGGCGGTCCGCTGAGCAGCAGATGACCCAGCGGTTCATTTCTCTGCTTGGCGGCTTCGACATAGAGTTCGACTCGCTCTTTTACTTTTACCTGGCCGGGAAAGTCGGCAAACTTCAGCGGCCTGAGCGTATTGTCCCGGGTTGCGTCTTTTTTGTTGAGTGTGGATGTAATGAACCGTTCCGCCATTTGCGTATATGAACCTTTTTTAGTTGTTGCTCTAATATCAGAGACGTCCGGGCATCGCATTTGCCTTTCAGTTTTCCATAAATCCGGACGATTTACAATTTGTAAATGCGTCCTAATGAAATTATCTTAATAAGTTAAAATTTCCAATCAGATTCAATAAAAAGAAAGGATGTTTAGAAGATGTTAGACTTGCAATTGTCAAAACTGGCG
>CAIJKT010000246.1 GCA_903821255.1 uncultured Lentisphaeria bacterium
CGGCCAATATTAATGCGCGTTGACAGCGTGCTGGCAGTTGGGATGGAGTTGATGTGTGCAGCACTACTGGCAGGCTTTTGGTTGCCTGCCCGAATCGGCCACTGGGCATTTCGCGGACTTGCCGGGTTGATCTTCCTTACTTACGCGGCTTATGTCGTTTATGAATTATTTTTCACGAACACGCCATTCAAGATTTCCGGACGACACAGCGCAGCATCTCCATTCAATGCGCTACTTGGATTCTTGCTCATAGGTTTGCCAGGCTTGTGGTATTCCGCTTTGGGCAGATTCACCCTCCGACAGCCGCCTGAGCCAGAAATTAATGAGAATTGCATCGAGCCAGATGATAATAGTGATATCTAATGGTCAAAAAAAAATCCGGGAAAACCCGGTTTTTTTTTGTACTAATCAGTCGGAAAGGAATATCAGTATTCGCGCTGCAAGCCTACGACCCTGCCCTGGATTTTAACCTGGGAGGCCGGATAGAACTGCGGACTGAAATCTGAATTGGCCGGACGGAGTTCAACACGTCCGCCCTTATGGAAATAAATTGTTTTGACCGTGACTTCCTCATTGACCAGAGCTACGACAATATCGCCGGACTTGGCCTCCTCCACCTGCCTGACAACCACGATGTCGTCCTGATAGATGCCGATGTCGCGCATGCTTTCGCCATTAACGCGCAGCGCAAACACTTTGTCCGCATCTTTCCTGCCGACTAAAGCGGTGTCAATAAAAACGTCGCCTTCCTTATATTCCAGGCTTTCCGCGGGCAGTCCGGCATTGATCCGGCCCAGCAGCGGAATGGACAGCACGAAAGACATGTGTTTGGACTTGCGTCTAGGCTTCAGCAGGCTGATGCTTCTGGCCTTTGAGCTGCGATTAAGCTGATTCTTGCGCTGCAGCGCACGCAAATGAGCGAACACGGTGGAAGTTTTAATCTTGAAAAAATCCGCGATCTCGTAGACGGTCGGCGCCATCGCTTCTTTTTCCATAAAATCTTCAATAAACTCTAAAATATCTTTTTGTTTTTCGGTAAGAGCTTTCATTGGTCTTCTCCTTTATTGGCAGAGATTCCGGCAACACGCAGTTTTTGATGCAAATTTACTACAGATCATTGAAACGCAAATATCAGGATTACATAACCTTTATCTGTTTTTCCAATAAACAACTGAAACAGCATATCCGTATCGAGCTTGACCGGCTTATTATCCTTGTCCTTGATTTCTTTCTGGAAAGACGCTTTCCAGACAAATGCTTTCAAAGGAGCTTTCTCCATAACCGTTAAATATGTCCATCCCTGAATCGTGCCGACCCGGTCCGTCATATCTTTGATTGTCGCCTTAAACGTCTTTTCAGTCATCTTCTCCTTCATTTCAGGAGAGAAATTTTTGGCGAACAACTGGTAGTTGTCGGTTTTAATGCCGTTCAAAATATCATCGGCAAAAACTTTAGCCGCCTTCAACGCCTCATTGTCATTCGGATCAAACTCTCCGAGCTTAGTTTTTTCAGTGGATTTGCATCCGGCTCCAACCAGCAGCAGCACCGCCGACATGGCGATTACAAATAAGCGTAAAACATTCATTTTTTTAATTCCTTTTGCAAAATAAGCTTATAAATTTTATAGTATTTTAATTTAACATCCGACATGGATAATTTCAAAGGCAATTTTACCGGATAACAGGATTCAGCGGCAAATCGCCTGAAAATCACTTGAGTTCAATCACAAACGGGGGGCTTCTGAC
>CAIJKT010000247.1 GCA_903821255.1 uncultured Lentisphaeria bacterium
CTGTCCGGCGGACAGCAGCAGCGGCTCTGCATCGCCCGCGCGATCGCCGCCGAACCGGAAATCCTGCTGATGGACGAGCCGACTTCCGCAATCGACCCGGTCGGAACGCTCAAAGTGGAGGATCTGATTGAAGAACTGAAACAGGAATTCACCATTGTCATAGTCACCCATAATATGCAGCAGGCGGCCAGGATCTCCGATTATACGGCATTTTATTATCAGGGGAGAATAATCGAATTTGATATTACTGAAAAAATCTTTACCAGCCCGGCAAACAAACAAACCGAAGATTATATTACCGGAAGATTCGGTTGATTTAACATTTATAAAAAACAGGAGCCGAAAATGAATATTCATCTGAACAACGCCATCGCCAATCTGAAAAAAGATATCCTGATCCTGTGCTCAATGGTGGAGAATGCGGTCCGGAGCGCCGTTGACGCCGCCGTTGAGAACGATGCGGAGAAGGCGCTTAAAGTGATAGATAATGACGAAACCATTGACAAGAAGGAAATCGCCATTGAAGAGGAATGCCTGAAAATTCTGGCGCTATACCAGCAGGTAGCCAGCGACTTGCGCTATGTCGTTGCCTGTCTGAAAGTCAACAACGACCTGGAACGCATTGGCGACCACGGCGCCAACATCGCAAAACGTGCCAAAGCCATCGCCGAGGGTAAAAAATGCAAAGGCGAAATCGACTTCAGGCCGATGATGGATATAACCAGAAGCATGCTCAAAGGCGCGCTGGATTCACTAATTTATATGAATGAAGTGCTGGCGCTCGAAGTTATCGAAAAAGATGAAATTGTGGATGAATATAACAGCCGGATGTTCAAAGATGTAAAAACATTAATCCAGAAGCATCCGGAGAACGTTGATTACTATCTGAACATGCTCAGCGTATCGCGCGATCTGGAACGCATTGCGGATTTAACCACCAACATTTGCGAAGACATCATCTATATGAACCGTGGCGACATTGTCCGCCACGGCGGTATCCCCAGCATCAAAAAAATAATCCGGAACTGACTACCAGCCCATGTCTTTCAGCCAGGTCAGGCACAGTTCCGGCCAGACCGCGATATTCGGCTGTTCAGGCGCCAGTCCGAGCCCGTGACGGCCTTGCGGAAATACATGCAGTTCGAACGGGATTTCATGTTCCCGGAGCGCCAGGCTGAACATCAGGCTGTTTTCCACCGGCACGCCGCCGTCATCGGCAGTATGCCAGAGAAACGCCGGAGGAGTATTTCTGCTGACAAGTTTCTCCAGAGAATATTTTTCTTTATGTTCGGAGGCGGCTTCCGGCCCGAGCAGATTAGTAAAAGAGCCTTGATGGCCTTTCTCACCGCTGCTGATTACCGGGTAGCACAGGATCAGCGCATCCGGACGGCTGGAAAAGCTGTCAGCCTTGTCGCCTGCATCGGCTTTGACTTTATCGAAAAAGATTCCGGTGGAGGCCGTGAGATGTCCGCCGGCGGAGAATCCGCAGATCGCGATTTTATCCGGTTTGACTTTCCATTCCGCGGCGCGGGAACGGATGATTTTTATCGCCCTCAACGCGTCTTCCTGCGGGGCCGGAAAGCGATATGGCGCAACCCGGTACTGCACGACAAAGGCGTGGAGTCCCAGCGCATTGAATTTTTCGGCAATGGTAACGCCTTCATGGGCCGCCCGCCCGCCATAACCGCCTCCGGGACAGATCACGACCGCGCCCAGCGGATTTTCTGCTTTCAGCAGATGGACTTCCATAAACGGCTGAAAGTCATCCTGTTCCCTGCCGGTCCCGGCGCTCCTGCGGTCATGCCATAACATGATGGTGTTCTCTTTATTGCTCATGATATTTTATCCTTGGTAAAGCATTATTTAAGATCAATTTAGGTTGTTATGAATAAACCCAATCCAGATATTTTCAAGCAAAAATGCAAAAATATCGCACGGAAAAGCCACTCCGTCGGCCGTAGCAGAAGCATGCCTGATAACTGTGAAATAATAAACTGAATTGTTTTTTACTGTTTTTGTTGTATAGTTATTGAATCTGATTTTTATAAATTTGAAGGTATTGAAATATGGTTATTCCTCTTGTCAATCTACAACGTAATTATCAAAAATATCAGGACGACTATAACCGCTTGTTAGTGACAACAGCTTCATCCTGTCAATTCGTTATGGGAAAAGCATTGAACGAATTTGAAGATAATTTTGCCCAATATCTCGGGGTAAAACATGTTATTGGCGTAGGCTCCGGAACAGATGCCCTTACTTTGCTGCTTAAAGCTTATGCCGTTAAAGGCAAGACGGTGCTGACTCAGAATAATACCTTTATCGCTACCGCATTGGCCATTGCCAATGCGGGGGGCACGATCGCTTTATGTGATATTGACGAAAATACTTATCAGATAGATGTTGACAAATATAACGGGCCGGCGCCGGAAGTGGTATTGCCGGTTCACCTTTACGGCTACCCTTACGACATTTCCGCCATTAAGCGTAAATTCGGCGCAAAAACAGTGATAGTGGAAGATGCCTGCCAGGCGCACGGCAGTGTCTGTCTGGGAGCAAAATGCGGCAGTATGGGCATTGGTTCAGGATTCAGTTTTTACCCCGGCAAAAATCTGGGCGCGTTTGGTGACGGCGGAGCTGTGGCGACTAATGATGAGGCTCTCGCTGAAGAAATCCGGGCGTTGCGCAACTGGGGAGGAAAAGTAAAATATGTACACGACCGCGAAGGCGGCAATTCCAGGCTTGATACAGTCCAGGCGGCAATTCTTGATTTCAAACTTAAGCATCTTGATGAATGGAATCATGCGCGCAATCAGCTCGCCGGTCAATATCGCAGCTTGCTCGGTGACTGCGAAGCTATTGCATTGCCGCCGGAGGCTCCGTCGGGAAGCTTCCAGAATTATCACCTTTTTGTAATCAGGATTAAAGACCGGAACCGCGACGAGTTATTATTGAAACTGAATGAAGCCGGCATATTCGCCGGTATTCATTATCCGGTTACTGTGCATAAACAGAAAGTATACGCGGATATGGATTTTGCCAGAGAGTCATTTCCCGTTTCCACGAAAGTCGCTGGACAAATTATTTCTCTGCCGATGTTTCCGGAAATGACCGGAGAAGAAGTGTCGGCAGTATGCAATACGCTGCTTGAACTGTTAAAATAGACAGGAATACTGCCATGCGGGCTTTATGTATAATGCCGGTTTACAATCAGATGGAGCAGCTTCCGGAACTTCTGGAACGATGCAAAAAAGCGATGGCTGCCGATGTCTTTATCATTGTTGACAACGGCAGTACCGATGGTTCAGCCGAAATTATAGACCGGTCCGGTTTTGAATGTATCCGTCTGGATAAAAATTACGGTATCGGGTACGCGTTGAAAATTGGCGTGGAAGAGGCATTAAAGCGAAACTGCGAGATAGTTGTCAATATAGCCGGCAACGGCAAGATGATACCTGAACAGATGCAGCGGGTTATCAACCCTGAAAATTGGATAAAGCGCACACTTTAAGCTGAAATTGTTAAAAAAGCACTATTTTTTACC
>CAIJKT010000248.1 GCA_903821255.1 uncultured Lentisphaeria bacterium
TAACATGAATTACTGCCTTATATACATTTATTAGATTTTAAGTAGTAATAATATAGCACTATTCAAACATAAATCGTTGCCCTTTACGAAAAATTAACATTTTTGACAATTTTGCAAGAAGCTCTAGATTCACATATTGCCGGATATCGGGCTGAAAAAACCTTTATTTGTCCAAATTGCGGTTGCGAAGTCAAGCGGACAGATGAAAAAGTGAAAGAGCCGGTTTCAAGAGTCGTTCTTTATATAAGTGTAGCATTGTTAATCCTGGCAACGATAGTAATAATGACTAATTTATAACGCAGACATGCCGCTTCGACCGACCATCGAAAACCGGTAACGGAAGAGTATATCTGGAGACACGATATGGAATACGAGAAAATCCAGTTGCAGGAGAATGAGCTTCTAAAAAAAGAGTCATCTTTGCGGCGGTCCAGGCTGGGTGCAATTGTATTAATTGCTCTTTTCATCGCCTTAATGGCGATAAATTACAGCTTTTCAAAAGAATCCCCGGCGCGAGATCTGGCTTTGCGGATTTATTATATCTACGGCTTCGTCATATGTATGCTTCTCACCATCAGAGAACAATATTGCTTGCAGCTTAAGCATATCGACAGCATCAAGATGTATCGACAGAAGCTCGATGAGATGAAAGCACAACATGAGAGAACGGCTCTCATGCAGAATAAATGATAAAGACGTGGACACCGCGCCGGAACTGTTATGCGTTGCGATTATTATCCATTGACTTGAACATTTCATCGTTGGGGATGGTGCATTTTATCTGCTGGCCGGTCAATTTCTCGATTTCTTCCAGCGAGTACGCACCGTATTCGCAGACAAAACCGATGGATTTGCCTTTCTGGCCGGCGCGGCCGGTACGGCCGATACGGTGAACGTAATCCTCGGCGCGTTCCGGAATATCATAGTTAACCACGATGGAAATGTCGTCAACGTGAATGCCGCGGGCGGCAACGTCGGTGGCGATCAGGATTTTTTCCCTGCCTTCACGGAAGTCCTCGAGAATTCTCATGCGTTTCACCTGAGGAACGTCGCCGGACAGCATGCAGCATTTGACATGTTTGCGCACCAGTTTTTTCTCCAGGTTGAAATTGGAGTCCTTCCGGTTGCCGAAAATCAGCATCCGCTCAAACGGCTCATTCTTGATCAGCCACATCAGCAGGGCAAATTTCTCTTCTCTTGAAACGGAATAAAAGACCTGTTCGATCAGGTCGGTGATAAGCTGCTGCGATTCGCTTTCGACAGTTACCGGATCTTTGAGCCAGTTGTTGACCAGCCGCAGGATGTTCGGATCGAGGGTTGCGCTGAAAAACATGGTCTGGCGTTTGCCGGCGGGCGGAAGTTGACGGACAATCCGGCTGACATCGGGAATGAATCCCATATCCAGCATGCGGTCGGCCTCGTCAATTACCAGGATTTCGGTCTTGGACAGATTCAGGTGACTGCTGCGGGAGTAGTCAATTATCCGGCCCGGTGTGCCGATCAGAATATCAATCGGTTTGCCCAGCAGATCACGTTGTTTATGGTGATCCATGCCGCCGAAGACGACCAGATTGTTCATTCCGGCAAACAATGAAAGGGCTTCCGCGTCCTTGTGAATCTGGATTGCCAGTTCGCGGGTGGGAGCCATTACCAGTGCGCGGCAGGTGCCGGGCAGACGTTCGTGATTCGGCTTATTCAGCAACTGGGTAAAAATGGCGATCAGAAATGCGGCGGTCTTGCCGGTGCCGGTCTGGGCTTTGCCGGTAAGGTCTTTGCCTTCAAGCAGAAGCGGCAGCGTCCTGGCCTGAATCGTGGTGCAATACTTAAATTCCAGATTCTGGATGCCGAACAGGATATCCTGATGAATGGCCAGATCAACAAAACGTGTTTTGCCTTCTTCCGGCGGAATGTCTACCAGTGTGTCCGGTTTTTGCGGGGTACGTTTCGGTTTGATGTCAAAGGTCGGCGGCTTCTGTTTTTTGTTCTGCCCGGCTTTGATATTTTTTATGCCGGATACCGGCGGCTGTTCAAATTGACGCGGATGGCTTTTCTGTTTCTGCTTTTCCTCAATATGCTTATGCTTATAGTGATGTTTAGCTCTAACCGGCGGCTCTGCAGACTCAATATGCTTGCTTCTTCCTGAAAACAGACTTTTGATTCTTTTCTTTAAAAATTCAATCAAGATACACTTCCTTAAAATAATTGTTTATCAACTTTAAATAAAAAGCTGAATGACAAGATATACCTGATGTGTGTAAAAATCAAGGGTTGTGATATTTATCGAAAGGTTGCCGGGGCGGAAATGAATGAGAGAGTTATATGAAAATGCCCGGATTTACCAGTAAATGGCTGTATCCGGGCATTTGCGCGTAATTCGGCAGCGCCGTTACATTATGCCGGGACCATGGCGGCTTTTGCCGAGGAATGTTTCGCTTTTTTAGCGGAGTGACTCTTGCCGGATTTCTTATGGTGCTTTTTGGCGACATGGGATGACTTTGCTTTGTGCTTTTTATTTGCCGCATCCGCAGCGGGACAGGCAAAAACAGAGGCGAACGCAAACACGCACAGCATGATAATCAGACGAATCCTGTTCATATTATTCCTTAAATTCATAAAATTAAAATTGCCAAAAAGCACAAGCAAATAATTTGCATCATATTAGTTGGAATTCAAGCGTTAATCCATTGGATTTATTCAAGATTATTCGAGCTGTAAAGGCTTTAGTCTGAATAATTCATAAACAGGTTTTCCGGCGGCGGAGACCGTCCGCCGCCGCCTGTTTTCGGAATCTGGCGGGGAGATGGAATTTTAACATTGATCCGGACGATATTGGATTGCATTCGCAGCGGCAGAATCCGGATTGCGGCAGGGGTAAATTACCGTATTATACCCGGCCGCTGCCGTCATGTAATGCAATACGGAATGATGGGGGGCATAGTCTCAAGGCGTAATCAAAGCCATTTGGCTAAGCATTCTTCCAATTGTTTCTTTTTCAAAGGCTTTTCTATATAATCATTCATTCCGGCATTTGAACACATATTGGCATCAGGAAGATCACTTCCCGCAGTCAAGGCAATGATCGGAACGGGCCTGGCGATATTCTGCGACTGTTCAATTTTTCTGATTTCCGCGGCGGCCTGATAGCCATCCATTACCGGCATCTGACAATCCATGAGAATCAAGTTGAACTCATTGCCGCGCTCGCGGAAAATCCGGCATGCCTCCTGTCCGTTTTCCGCCTGTTCAAATTTGAATCCCCAGGATTCCAGCATTTCCCGTTCAAGCCGCTGGTAGACTTTGCTGTCTTCCACGATCAGTATCTTTTTTGTATCTTTCGCCAAATCATTAATTCTCTTCTCCGGCAGCAATGCAATCCGCTGCGTCTGCATGAGGCCGTTTTCTTTTTGTGTCTTGACATTTCTTACTGCATCCTCACTGGAAACCGGGAATTCCATTTCAAAAGAGAAAGTGCTGCCAAGCCCGGGTTCGCTGGTTAAAGCAACCGTTCCGCCCATTTTGGAGACGAGTTGTTTGACGATCGAAAGGCCAAGCCCGGTGCCGCCGTAAATCCGCGCGGCAGACTGGTGTCCCTGAACAAATGCTTGAAATAATATCTGCTGTTTGTCTTTAGGAATGCCGATTCCGGTGTCAATGACTTCGAAGCGCAATCTGGCGGATTTGCCGGCGGTAAAATCAATGCGGGAAATATTGAAAGCGACTCCGCCTTTGGAAGTATATTTGACCGCATTGCTGAGCAGATTTATGAAAATCTGGCGCAGTTTGGATTCATCCCCGACCAGGCATTGCGGAACCCGTGGATCAATGTTGATCTCAAAAAGAAGTTTTTTGTCCGAAATTTCTTTGGTAAATATGCTTGATGCGATGTTAACTTGTTCATAAAGATCAAACGCAATGGCTTCCAGTTCCAGCATTCCAGCGTCAATTTTAGAAAAATCCAGAATATTATTTATTTGGGCCAGCAAGCCTTCCCCCGCATTTTTAATAATCGTCGCATATTCTTTCTGATCCGGCTGTAAAGGTGTATCGCAAAGCAGATCGGCAATGCCGATTATCGCGCTGAGCGGTGAGCGGAGATCGTGGGTGATATTGGCCAGAAATAATCCCCTGGCCTCTTTCGCCTGTTCCGCTTCCCGCATTGCGCTTTCGGCCTCCTTCCTGGCATCGTACAAATATTCCTGAGTCTCAGATAATTCTTTTACGGTTGCCTCAAGTTGCCGGTGCTTTTGGATTGCCGCATCGTAAGAGGAAAAAAACAGGTCGAGAATCTGCGCACGTTCCGCGTTGATTAAATGTTGATGCCCCGCAAAATAAAGATTTAAGCCCAGAGAGGACGGCTGGGTTTCGCGTAACTGCTTGTTCAATAAAATATAGCTGATTCTGGCCAGTAATCCGGCTTTATCAAAAGGCTTGGTGATGAAATTATCCGCGCCGCTTTTCAAGCCCTCGATAATATCGTCGGGAGAAGCAAGGGAAGTCAGCAGCATTATCGGAATGTTTTTAGTGCGTTCGTTGTTCCGGATTATCCGGCATAATTCATAGCCGTTAATATCCGGCATGATAATGTCTGTAATAATAATGTCCGGTAAAAAAATCTCCAGATATGCTTTTGCTTCCAGCCCGTCAAAAGCAATGGAAACTTCATACCCGTTTTCAACAAGCAGATTATGAAGTCCAAGCGCCTGGGTCTTGCTGTCTTCAACTATCAGGATTTTTGACTTTTCACTCATTACAATATGCTCAAATGCTATTCTGATTACTGTTTTGTACTGAACTGTATCCTAATAGTATATTAGAAATTAAACAAAATGCAATTTTATTTTGCCGGAATGCCGGTAATTCAGCTATTAAATCCAACACCGGCAAAGAGTAACAATTGTATTTGTAAAAATCATTTCATGAAATTGCATAAACTGGCTGCGGTGTGCTATATTAATTCAGGCAATTGATAATCAATAATTATGGAAGCCAAAATGTCAGTCATTAATGCCGCTGATAACGCAATCGGAAATACGAATGTTTTGCTGTTCCATGTCGGAGACCATGCAAACGCAGTAGCCATAGACGATGTTGAACGTGTGCTCCGGGCGGTTGCGCTGGTGACTCTCCCTGACATGCCGCCGTATCTGGAAGGGTTGCTGAATCTGCGGGGCGAGGCGGTCCCGGTGATTGATTTGTATTGCCGGCTGTCAATTCCAGCGCCGCCGCTGGAGCCTGCAAATTTTTTTATAATACTTAAACATTCCACCGGGAAAATTGCGGTACGCAGCGTAACAACTCCTGTAATTAAAGAACCGGAAGGCGATTATTCCGCCGGTTTGGCCAATTACGGAGCCTGCCCGGATTTGTTAAAAGGCGTGATCAGGGTTGATGGAATGCCGGTTCCGGTTTACAATCCGGAAAAACTGTTTCAGCCGGATGAATCATCCTGGGAAGTGCTTAAAACGTTCTGGAATAATGTTCTTGCCAAAGGATGATTTATGCCGGAAAATATAGCCGATGAGCATTTTGAAAAGCTGCTGCAAATACTTGAGCAGTATGTCGGTACCAGCCACCTGAAACTCCGGAAACGCGAACTCCATAAAAGCCTGTCGATGGGCGCCGCCAAACTCGGATTCAGTTCCACTCAGGAATTAATTGATAATCTTATCAAATCCAACGGAACTGACGGCATTGATTCGCTGATTGAGTATTTTACGGTTGGCGAAACGTATTTTTTCCGTCACAAAGAATGTTTCGATGTGATTAAGTCCGATATTCTGCCGAAACTGGCGGAAATTGCTAAAAATGAAGGCCGGAGCGAATTGAACGTCTGGTGTGCCGCCTGTTCCTCCGGGGAAGAGCCTTATTCGCTTGCAATGCTGCTGGATAATACGGAACTGCCGCTGGCTGGATGGCAAATCAATATCTATGCTTCCGATATAAATCAGGATTTTTTAAAGCGGGCTGCGGCCGGCATATATTCAGAGTGGTCATTCCGGGAGCTGCCGGAAGAATATCTGCATAAATACTTAAAGCCTGTCGGGAAGAACAGCTATGAGCTTGAGCCGCGCATCCGTAAAAAAGTAAAATTCTTCAGCCACAATCTCCTTAGTCCGGAATATCCGGAGATTCCGGCGCGGAAGCTGGATCTGATTATATGCCGGAACGTGCTGATATATTTTAATAAAAAACAGATTCACAGTATTTTCAATAAATTTCAATCCCTGCTGCATGATGAAGGCTGGCTGCTGACTTCGCCCGCCGAAGTTGCCGCCGATCCAGATTGCCGCTTGAAGCCGGTAAACTGTTCAGGAGTATATTTTTACGGAATAACGCGGACAGTCCCTGAACAATCCGCCGCCGTGCATAATAATATTCAACACTCACTGGAGAGAAAAGCGAAGACAGCCCGCCAGCAACCGGAGAAACGTCCTAAATCAGTTCCGCGTCAGTCAAAGCCAAAGCCGGAAGAAAGGCCCGTGGAAAAGCATATTCTGCCGCCTGAACTGTTGAAAATGGCGAAAGACAGGAAGGCGAAGGTCAGTCCGGAGCAGGCGGCAGATATGGCCCGGTGCTGTGCCGATGCCGGCCGGCTTGAATTAGCCTTGTATTGGAGTAATATTGCAATAGACGGTGATAATCTCAACCCGGAGATGCATTATTTGCAGGCGCAGATTCTTCGTGAAAGCGGCAATATTGACGCGGCATTGCGCGAATTGAAGAATGTTTTGTTTTTGAATCCGGATTTTATTGCCGGATATTTTACCAGTGGCATGCTTCAGCTAAAAAGCGGAAACCCGAAAGCGGCTTTGCGTAATCTGCGCAATGCGGAGAAGATGCTCTCAACCATGGATGACTCGCTGGAAGTGGCCGGCTGTGAAGGCGTCACCGTCAGAAACATGCGTGAGACTATAATAAAAATAATTTCTCAATAGTCTTTTCAGACGAAACGAAAAGGATATCATGAAAATAGAAAATGAACAGCAGCATCAGCGCGGACAGGAGATATTGCGCGCCAGGGCGGCGGCGCTGGCGGCGGTTCCTGCAAATCAAAACCGCGAAGCGGCATTTGACGTAATTGTTTTCAGAATATGTAATGAACATTACGGCATAGAGTGCGGTTTCATGCGGGAAGTTTGTTCAGTCAATGCTCTGACCATGATCCCGTGTACTCCGGCCTGGCTGGCCGGTACAATCAATCTCCGGGGAAGGATTGTTGCGGTCCTTGATCTGATCAAGCTTTTTAATCTTCCCGCGGCGGAAGCGGAAAATCGCAAACTGGCTGCGGTGATCGGCGATCATGAATTTGAATGCGGCGTTCTGATGCATGAACTTATCGGACAGAGAACTGTATTCAAAGACGAAATACAGACAACCGCCCACCGTGCGGCGCTGGAAACGCCGCCAAAATGGCTGAAAGACATTACCGCCGACCGGCTGATTATACTGGATTATGAAAAAATCCGCAGCGATAAATCCATCATACTTGATGCGGAGCCGGGTGAAGAACTTATGTAAATTAAACTGAATGCAATTTGTATTTAGTTCATGGCTTTATATAGTGAGACGCAGATAAGTTTAATTAATAATTTTTGTGGAAAAAACGCAACTTAAAAATATAATCTAAAAAGGAGCTGGTACTATGTTTAGGTTTGTAACCGGAAGTATCAATCGTAAACTGGTATTATTGGTAATGGGCGTAACTCTGATTCCGCTGGCAATAACCACGTACATGGGGATATGGATGACCCAGGATGCGCTGGAAAAACAACTTGCCATCGGGCTTGACGGCTTGAGAATCAACAAGGCGAAAACCGTGGCGGATCATCTGCAAACTTCCTTGAATGATGCCGAAAACGGTGCAAACCTGAAGCAAGCCTCCTGATTGCTGACCGAACCGAATTTTGACCCTGCACAAACCGATGCTGCTCTGAAACCGCTGATTTCAACAGGAGATTACTCCGGCGTTATAGTTTATTCCGTCGAAAAAGACTCCCCTGTTTATATTTCAACTGTTAACAAAGATGCAGTTGTTAAAACGTTTCCTAATTCCAGACTTGAAGAGTTCTGCAGGAAAATTGCAAAAGCCGGCAAGTCGAAATTCCTTGATTACATCGACTATCCGCCGGTGAACGGCGCTGCAATGTTTGTCGGAGCCCCGATTGTAAATAACGGCAGAACAATAGGTGTTTTCATCCTGTTTATTAACATTGCCGAACTTGATTCCATCATGCTGGATTCAACCGGACTGGGCAAAACCGGGGAATCCGTAATTATTGGGGATGACGGTTTTATGCGCACCAGTTGCCGTAAACGTCATAACGAAGGCATTCCCAGCATTATGAAAATCAAGGTCAAGGATAAAATGCGGGAAGACGCTTTCAAAACTGAATCCGGGCAGACTGGCTTCATGATGAATTCCCATGACGCCGAAGCGCTTGTTTCCTATAGCAGACTGGATTTAAAGAAAATCACCAGCGACCTTAACTGGGCGATTGTTGCGGAAGTGGAAACCCAGGAGATCGAAGCTCCGTTGTATGCAATTATTAGAAACATTATCATTGCCAGCATGGTACTCGGCCTGTTCGCTTGTTCCCTTGGCTTCCTGATCGCCAGGTCTGTGTCAAAACCTTTAAGTTCGCTGACGGCCAAAGTCGTCAAACTGGCCAACGGCGATCTTACGGTCGAAATCGAGAATGTTAAGCGCGATGACGAAATCGGCATCCTGATACAATCTTTCAACCGGATGCTTTTCTCCCTTCGCGAACAGACAACAAAGATACAGGAAGGCACCAGTGAACTGGCAACGGCGATAGTTGAGATTTCCGCGGCGGTATCCGAACTGGCGGCTAATTCCACTGAGACTGCCACTGCCATTACCGAAATTTCCACCACGATGGAAGAGGTTAAACAAACGACCCATGTTGCCGCGGAGAAGGCGGCGCATGTGTCCGAGACATCCAGTCGCGTCAGCTCAATTTCCGAAAATGGCAACAAAGCCACCAATGAAGCGATCAACGGCATGAATCACATCAAGGAGGAGATGATGGCCCTGGCGGAAAATATCGTCAAGCTCAGCGGACAGACCCAGAGCATCGGCGAAATTATTCTTACCGTTAATGACCTCGCGGAACAATCCAATCTGCTGGCGGTAAATGCCGCGATTGAAGCGGCTAAAGCCGGCGAATTCGGCAAGGGCTTCGCGGTTGTCGCCCAGGAAATCAAGTCGCTGGCGGAACAATCCAAGGCCTCCACCAGGCAGGTGTCCGGCATTCTTAACGAAATTCAGCAGGCCACCAGCAGCGCCGTCATGGCTACTGAACGCGGCAGCAAAGCGGTTGAAACAGGAGTTCATCTGTCTGAATCCGCGGGCGAAGCGATCAGCACCCTGGCGGAAAGCATTGCCGAGTCGGCAGATGCCACATCTCAGATATCCGCTTCCGGCAAACAGCAGATTATCGGCATTGATCAACTGTCCATCGCGCTGGACAGTATCCGCACCGCGACCGATCAAAGCCTGAAAGGTGTGCAGCAACTGGAATACGCTTCCGTCAGCATGAAAGAGCTGGCGGCGAAACTGAAATCGCTGACAGAACAGTTCAAAACCAACTAAATCAGAACTGGAAATATTCCGACTATGGATGAACAGGAACTGCGTAAAAGACTGCAAGCCGCTTTCCGGGAAGAGGCCGGCGAGAGACTGTTGTCTATTGAGAATCACTTGGTCGTGCTGGAAAAAGAAACTTCCGAAACGGAGTCTGCCAGTGCGATCGAGACTGTCTTTCGCGATGTGCACAGCCTCAAAGGGGCGGCCCGCGCAGTCGGGTTGCAGCCGCTGGAAATGTTTTTCCAGTCCGCCGAAAACGTATTTTCGGCATTGAAGAAAGGGCATCTCAAATATAATTCAAATATCACGATTCTGCTGCAGCGTGGGATCGGCTCTGTCGAATGCTATATGAAAACGCCGGATAATCCGGAAAATATGGCTGAATTGCAAGGTTTATGTCGCGAGATGGATAGTTTCATGCATGGTGAAAAGCAGTCCGCTTCAGCATATAAGACCAAAGCCTGGAATCCATCTCCGAAAACAGAATCCGCCGCCGCTCCGGAAATTACCACGGCCCCACTCACGGCGTATGTAAATGAGAAAAAAACGATCGCGGCAGACCGTAATGCAACTGCCGCGGACCGTTCCAGAAATTCCGGCAGTTCGGTGCGGGTGAACAAGGAGAAAATCGACGGACTGCTGCAGGAGTCGGATGAACTTATTGCGCTGAAGATGATATTCAGCGAACGCCTTAATCAGTTGAATGAACTTAGCGGTGATATGCAGGGGATGGATAAACTGCAGCGGTCGTTCAAAAACATTCTGCTTAGGATAAACCGGGAAATCAAAGCGCTGGAACAGGATGGTCCATCCAATTCAGGCAAAGACAATTTTCAGTTATCGCTGGAGCTGCTGGAGCGCAATCTTGAAAATCTCGGCGGGCGGCTGGAACATTTTTCTCACCAGCTTTCCATGTTAAGCCGCAGCGGGTTGAGCGATGCCCGCACCTGCTCCAAAATGATTGATGAATTCCGCGAAGACTTGAAAACCATAGCGTTGATGCCGTTTTCATCGTTGTCCAGCAGCTTTCCCAGAATGATGCGGGAGATTGCCAGGGAGACAGGGCGGAATTTTGAGTTTGTCATGAGCGGCGGAGACATTGAAATCGACCGCCGGATACTTGATGAATTGCGCGATCCGCTGATTCATCTGTTGCGCAATTCCGCCGATCACGGCATTGAGCCGGCGGGAAATAGAATCGCCGCCGGAAAACCGCTTTCCGGCAGAATCAGTTTATCCGTCAGTGTCACTTCTGACAAAAAAATAGAAATTATTGTTTCCGATGATGGCTGCGGCATGGATCTGGATGCGCTGCGGCTGAAAATATCCGAAAAATTCAATCTTCCGATTGGCGTCGTCAATGTCCTGCCCGAAGATAAAGTCATTAA
>CAIJKT010000249.1 GCA_903821255.1 uncultured Lentisphaeria bacterium
TCCGGTTCAAACCAGCCGCCGATGCCGCCAATTTTATTTTTCCGCGGGGTGCGGACATCACCGAAACATACGATCATAGTAAATGAATCCTGCGAACCGGGAGCCAGATTAACCAGCGCGGCCGGACCGGGTTTCATACAACCCCGGGCCAGTGCCGGACTGTCAGCTTTGAAAAACGGAAATGCTTTTTCCAGCAACTCCGGCCTGCCGTTAACGACATCGACATTCAATTCGCCCATGTGGGACAAAAAAACTTTGTTGCCTTTCCAGTCCGGGCAGAACATTTCCGAGAACGTTGTTTCCGGAAAAACTTTCGCCAGTGACGCAATGAAAGCGGCAGTCAGTACATCGCCTTCGCCGGCATAACCGATACCGCGCGACATCGCCATTGATGCTTCCAGAAACGGCACCGTGCCGAGTCCGCATTTGCGGTCAATATCAAGGAAGTTGAACGTAAATGCCGTGAGTTTCTCTTTTGCTATCCATTTTCTGACGGCCAATGATGTCGCGGCGGTCCGGGCAAGGCATTCTTCCGAAGCTTTACCGATTTTAAACAAATTACTGTAAAGTTTCAATTCTTCTGAGACCTCAGCAGCGACTGGCCGTAAAGCCTTGAATTTAGCTGGAGTTGCCTGAATCACCTCCATACCGATAAGTTTTTTCAAATCAACGAACGGAATTGCAAAATCACCCATTCCTGGAAATGGCTGGCCGATGATGCCGCCCCGGGCAGTTTTCATGGCGGCGGCAGCAATGCAGGCGTTGATATCGGCTGCAACTCTTGTCAGCACATCTGATTGCTGCCAGTGTCCGGCTTCGAGCATAAAATGTTTTTCTTTGCGCCGTAGCATATTGCACAGATCCTGTACTCCATGAATCCCGTGATTGTACATGATTCTGTCTGCGTCGGTATTAAACCCGAAATCGAAGTCAGGCGTGGTGTCCAGCACAATCAGCGGGAGTGAAGTTGCAGTCAGTGCATCGACGGATTCCAGCGACGGAGAATATGCCAGATGCAGCGTCACAATCGCGGCGGCGCGCTTCTTTTCAAAGGATTTGACTGCCTTTGAGAATTCAGGTTTGACGCAACAAACCGGAGCGGCAATTACTTCAATATTCAACTTTTCCAGCGCATCCCGGATCGTCCCGGCAAAAGCCTCCGCCGCCTGACGGTTTTCAGGCACAACCTGATCATAAAGTTCAAGATACAACGGCAACAGTCCGACAACTGGTTTGTTCATGGCATATCCTTAAATATATTTTAATTTCGCCGCTATTTCCGAGAATAAGCGGAATGCATTCCCTGAAAATATGTTCTCTATTTCCTTACAGGAAAGACCGGCACGTCCGGCGGCAAGCTTGATCGCACGTAATTGCTCATAATAAAACGAGGTGAATTTGACCGTATGCCCGGCATCGTAAATCGCGCTGCCGATCTGGTAATCTTCGCCCATCAGATAAGCATACTGGTTATTGATTTCCACCGACTTGCCGCGCAGCAGCGCAATCGGAGTGTCCGAGCCGAACAGGATGCGTTCTCGCGGGAAATTATTAAAAGCATATTCCAGTACGCCTTCATGGTTGACCATCGCAGTATCAATGTACGCATTCGGACATCCGGCAATGCCGTCCAGATAACCAGTGACATTTTGCATATAATAGGCGCGTCCGATATGCGCAAAAATAATTTTCAGGTTCGGATACCGGCGGCAGAGTTCGATCATCTGCTGCTGGTTAACCGGATCGGCCAGCCGGTTTGGGCGCGGGATGTGCAATGTCACCGCCAGTCCGTTGGCGTCCGCATATTCCATCTGTTCATCCGGCAGCATGTCA